>NZ_JANEWM010000199.1:0-430 GCF_028069825.1 Citrobacter sp. Igbk 14 | reverse complement strand
CATGCGGGCGGACACCGATACGGGATCCTTGATCACCGCCTCACAGTCCGGCTCCCAATGGGGCTACCGGATGGTGCTGCCGCAGCTGATCTTGATGCCGATCCTTTACTGCGTCCAGGAGATGACGGTGCGGCTCGGCATCGTCACCAAGCGCGGTCATGGCGCGCTGATCCGGGAGCGGTTCGGCCGCGGTTGGGCGTGGCTGTCGGCCTTCACGTTGTTCGCCTCGGCGATCGGGGCGTTGCTGACGGAGTTCGCCGGCGTCGCCGGGGTGGGCGAACTTTTCGGCGTCTCGCGGTGGGTCAGCATCCCGATCGCGACCGCCGCGCTGCTGGCACTGGCGTTCACCGGCAGCTACCGGCGCGTCGAACGCATCGGCCTCATCGTCGGCTCGGCCGAACTGGCGTTCCTGGTCGCCATGGTGTTGGCG
>NZ_JANEWM010000198.1:0-430 GCF_028069825.1 Citrobacter sp. Igbk 14 | reverse complement strand
GCTTCTGGGGACACTCGTGGCAGTCGGCGGTCTTCCCCGACGGCAGAGCTTTCGGATACATCGCCTACCCGCCTCGCGCCGATGGCGAGGCCTCGTTCAACGAGGGATTCGTCTTCACGGGAGACGGCGGCCTCGTCCCGGCCCGAGCTGTCCAGGTACCGTGGCTGACCCGGCTTCGGCCGTTGGGCGAGGATGTCTCGCTGGTGCTGCAGACGGCGGATGGCGTCGTCGAAATCGCCGGCGAAACCGTCTTTTCCACCCATGACATCCACCACAACGACGACATGTACTCGATGCAGGCGCTCAAGCAGGAGATGCCCAGTTTCCCCGCGCTGCAGCAGGCCGGCGTGCGCTACACCTGGGATGGCGTAGAGACCTATGGGATGCTCGAGCGCTCCAATCCGCTCGACAAGATCGATCGCGACTAAGA
>NZ_JANEWM010000197.1:0-373 GCF_028069825.1 Citrobacter sp. Igbk 14 | reverse complement strand
GATCTGGATACGGCTTTTGGTGCGCGGACGTAAAGCTCCGGCGTACCGTAAACGCTGGGGTGAACGCTACGGTTTTTATCGCCGCCCACTGAAACCAGGCGGCATCATGCTCCATTCAGTTTCCGTTGGTGAAACGCTGGCAGCAATCCCATTAGTCCGCGCTCTGAGACATCAATCTGCTTTTGGCACAGACGTTCAACATATCTATCTTCCCTATGATTTACCGGATGCACTGAAACGTTTCCTGAATAAAGTTGACCCCAAACTGGTGTTAATTATGGAAAACGAGCTCTGGCCAAATTTGATCGCTGCACTGCATAAGCGCCATATCCCGCTGGTCATCGCCAACGCACGCCTTTCCGCACGTTCAGCC
>NZ_JANEWM010000196.1:0-436 GCF_028069825.1 Citrobacter sp. Igbk 14 | reverse complement strand
ACAACCCTCGGGTGTCGCTGTACGGCGCCCGCTACACCGTCGCGTTGGCGAACCGGCACCCGCTGGGCCTCAAGCAGCGTGTGACCGTGGCCGGCCGGCACTGCGAATCCGGCGACGAGATCGCCCGCGACATCGAGCTACCCGCCGACCTGCATCCCGGCGACCTGCTGGCCGTGGCCTGCACCGGCGCCTATCACCACAGCATGGCGTCGAACTACAACATGGTCGGCCGGCCGGCCGTGGTCGGCGTCAGGGACGGCCGGGCCCGCGAACTGGTCCGCCGCGAGACGATCGCCGACCTGCTGGCCCGCGACCGCGGCTAACCGTCCTGCAACTTGGGGTCGGCCTCCAGGTGGGTCAACCCGTTCCACATCAGGTTGACCAGGTGCGCCGCGACCACTTCCTTCTTGGGCTCACGCGTATCGAGCCACCACTG
>NZ_JANEWM010000195.1:0-436 GCF_028069825.1 Citrobacter sp. Igbk 14 | reverse complement strand
AGCTCCCACTTGTGGACTTCGGTATCGGAGTGGCCGCCGGTGCGGTATTCGCAGGCAATATCGGCGCGGAGAACCGCTACGAATACACGGTTATTGGAGACGCCGTCAACGAGGCCGCGCGCTTGGCTGATCACGCCAAGCAATGGGACTCCAGAATCTTGGCGTCAGGCAGCGCAGTTGCTAGCGCCCGGGCGGCGGAACGGGAGCACTGGGCCACGCGGGGGTTCGCGTCGCTTCGAGGCCGATCAGCGGTCACTGAACTGGCCGAGCCACTGTCGAATGACTGAAAGCGCCCCTTGGTCTAGGTCCGAATGAACACATTTTTGGTTCGCAGGAACTCGAAGAGTCATTCCCGGCCGCCTTCGCGGCCGTACCCACTTTGGTTGTAGCCGCCGAACGGCGCCCCCCGGGGGGGAGCCCGGAGGCCCCGTTGACC
>NZ_JANEWM010000194.1:0-436 GCF_028069825.1 Citrobacter sp. Igbk 14 | reverse complement strand
TTGAATAGGTGTACTATAGCCTGAAAAGCAAAATTTACAGGCTATATTTCAACAAGAAAGGTGATAACTGATGATTTAATGATCGCAAATTTCTTTTAGATACTTAATGATCGGTACTTTATGAATATCGACATGCCCTAAATTTGGCTTTAAAATTTTCTTCCAGTATAGATTTGCGTTATAAGGTTTACTCTTGTCACTTGTTTGAACAAAACGCAATTCTTCAGGGACACTATCATTTTGATGTGCAGGCTCGAATGTTGTCGAATGAACCCTTAATATACCAACAAGACTTTGGTTTTTAGACTTATCAAGTTGATATTGTTCAGAAATTGTTTTTTGAATCCCTTTATCAAAAAAAGGACATCCATCAACGTCATGACTAACAATAGTAGCTTGATCAGTATCAAATATGGCATGATATTTAATATTAAAT
>NZ_JANEWM010000193.1:0-439 GCF_028069825.1 Citrobacter sp. Igbk 14 | reverse complement strand
GACCCGACGGGGTGCTGACCAGCCACGGCGACACCAAGCGGGTGTTCGAGCTGGCATCGGTGACCAAGCCGCTGGTGGCCCGGGCCGTGCACGTCGCCGTCGAAGAGGGCGTCGTCGACCTGGAAACCGCCGCCGGACCGCCCGGAGCCACCATCCGGCACCTGCTGGCGCACGCGTCAGGCCTGGCCCTGCACAACGATCACGTGCTGGCCGCCCCCGCAACGCGGCGCATCTACTCCAACCACGGCTTCACCGTGCTGGCCCAGACCGTGGAGCGCGAATCGGGGATCGAATTCGGCCGCTACCTGGCCGAGGCGGTCTGCCAGCCCCTGGGCATGGCGGCCACCCGGCTGGACGGCGGCGCGCCGGCCGCCGGGTTCGGGGCGACGTCCACGGTGGCCGACCTGGCGGTATTCGCCGGGGACCTGCTGCGCCCGGC
>NZ_JANEWM010000192.1:0-444 GCF_028069825.1 Citrobacter sp. Igbk 14 | reverse complement strand
TTAGTAAGGTGGTCATGAAAATTAATGCATTTGGAATGATGAGACTGATATGATCAATAATCTTAAAGGAAATACATGTCAATAAGAATAATAACGACGAAAACAATGCCGCACTTTGCGTTTTTCTATGACTTTTTCGAAGGCGAGTGGCCAGCTGATTGGTCGATTTTTTGTTCCAATAATAATGTATAACTAGCCCGCTTAGGATAATCATCCCCAGCCAAATAACAATTGGGTATACAAGGCCTCTCTGAGGCATGATGACGAGTATTGCCATATAGAAGAATAAAAAATGGGTGATGCCAAGGTTTAATGATTTCCATATTTTTTTCATTGATGTTCTTTTTTATAATAGTGATTCCATTAAAAATATTAGGTTTTTATAACAGATACCAACAACAATAGGAAGATAATTTTGTGATCGCATAAACGAGAAAAGATAAT
>NZ_JANEWM010000191.1:0-449 GCF_028069825.1 Citrobacter sp. Igbk 14 | reverse complement strand
TCAGACCGGAATTGATCTCGGGTGGTAACAGCTCAAATCCGGCACCATCCCGACTCCTCCTCCTCAGCCAGGTCGGCGGCCGCCATCCCGCAACGAGGTGGCCACGCTAAAAGTCGCTTCCGTGTCAACGGTGTGAGCAAACTAACGATGAAGTGTCTAGCAAGGGGTCAATTTCCGGGCCTAGGGCCAATAGGCCCTTTGTGAGTCCTTCAGTTGGAAAACTCGTTTCCCGTCCCCCACTAGACTGGGTCGACGACAGTTGAAGGAGATCAGCAGTGGATACCGCCGCTTCACCCAACGGCAGCGGACGAACCGGAACCGCCCGCGTCAAGCGCGGCATGGCCGAGATGCTCAAGGGCGGCGTCATCATGGACGTCGTCACCCCCGAGCAGGCCCGAATCGCCGAGGGCGCCGGCGCCGTCGCCGTGATGGCGCTGGAGCGGGTGCCG
>NZ_JANEWM010000190.1:0-449 GCF_028069825.1 Citrobacter sp. Igbk 14 | reverse complement strand
CGCGACAGCGGCCGGATGACCGTCAGCGCACCGACGAGATCCTCCTGGTTCAGCTCGGGCGGCCGGCCGTCGGTGCTGGCGCGCGACGCCGCCCGCAGCGCCGCCTCCCGCAGCAGTGCCGCCAAGTCGGCGACCACGAAACCCGGTGTGCGCCCGGCGATCTCATCGAGGTCTAGGGCACCGGCGGGCACCTTCTTCAGCAGCGATTCCAGCAGCGCCTTGCGGGTGCCGGCGTCGGGCAGCGGCAGGCTCAGCTCCCGGTCGCACAGGTCCGGCGCGCGCAGCCGGGCGTCGAGCTGGTCGGGCCGCGCGGAGGTGGCGATCAACGCGACGCCCTCCGTCGCCACGGCGGTGCGAAGCTCGCCCAGGATCAGCGCGGCCACCGGCTCGGGGGTGGCCGGCAGCAGGGCGTCGACGTCGGTGATCAGCAGGACGCCGCCGCCGTCGCG
>NZ_JANEWM010000019.1:0-80077 GCF_028069825.1 Citrobacter sp. Igbk 14 | reverse complement strand
GATTTATAATCATATTTTATATTTTCATTCGCCTCACTATTAAAGTGATAGGTAACACCGGAAAAATAAAACTGAAATTAGCGCTATACTTATCCTCGTTGAAGATTTGGGACGTAAACATCAAGAGGATATGAAATTATGAGTACCGCAAAACTGGTAAAAACAAAAGCATCTGCCCTCCTTTATACCCGCAACGATGTAACAGACAGCGATAAAAAAGCGACCGTTGAACTGCTGAATCAGCAGGTGATCCAATTCATCGACCTGTCACTGATCACCAAACAGGCACACTGGAATATGCGCGGCGCAAACTTTATTGCCGTACATGAAATGCTGGATGGTTTCCGGACTGCACTGACCGATCACCTTGATACCATGGCTGAGCGTGCCGTACAGTTAGGCGGTGTTGCACTGGGGACAACTCAGGTTATTAACAGCAAAACGCCACTGAAAAGCTACCCACTGGATATCCATAACGTACAGGACCACTTAAAAGAGCTGGCCGAACGTTATGCCGTGGTTGCTAACAGCGTACGTAAAGCGATAAGCGAAGCAAAAGACGAGGATACAGCAGATATCTTCACTGCGGCTTCCCGTGACCTCGACAAATTCTTGTGGTTTATCGAAGCGAACATCGAATAACAGACCTATAAGAAACACCTATATTACCCTCGCATTTGCGGGGGTTTTGCACTTCTATGGTGCATGACATTGATCATTCGTCACCCCAAAGTAAATTATTTGTAATAATCACTTCACACAATCGTTAACGAAAGATTGTTTTATCAACAATTTTTACGCTAAATAGTCATACCGTTTGCACCACGCCCGTCACGCACCAAATGGGTGCCCTGAAACGGTGCAACCAGCCCGCTTTGCCCTACTTATTGTGCAACAAAATGAGACACCATCTTTTTAAAACAATGAGTTGCAAAATTGGCACGATTTTTTCATTAAGCCATATGTTCTCGCAGGGGATCGCCCCGTGGATATAAAAGGAAATCCTATGAAGTCTGTATTAAAAGTTTCACTGGCTGCACTTACCCTGGCTTTTGCGGTGTCCTCCCATGCCGCAGATAAGAAACTCGTTGTCGCAACCGACACCGCCTTTGTTCCCTTTGAATTCAAACAGGGCGACAAATACGTTGGTTTTGATGTGGATCTGTGGGCTGCCGTCGCCAAAGAACTAAAGCTGGATTATGAACTGAAACCTATGGATTTCAGTGGCATCATCCCGGCTTTGCAAACTAAAAACGTCGATTTGGCGCTGGCAGGTATCACCATTACCGAAGAGCGTAAAAAAGCCATCGACTTCTCTGACGGCTACTACAAAAGCGGCCTGTTAGTGATGGTCAAAGCGAACAATAACGATGTGAAAAGCGTAAAAGATCTGGACGGTAAAGTCGTCGCAGTGAAAAGCGGTACCGGCTCAGTGGATTACGCAAAAGCGAACATCAAAACCAAAGACCTGCGTCAGTTCCCGAACATTGATAACGCGTATATGGAACTGGGTACCAACCGCGCAGACGCTGTACTGCACGATACACCAAACATTCTGTACTTCATCAAAACTGCCGGCAACGGTCAGTTCAAAGCTGTAGGTGATTCCCTGGAAGCGCAGCAGTACGGTATCGCCTTCCCGAAAGGCAGCGATGCACTGCGTGATAAAGTGAACGGCGCGCTGAAAACGTTGAAAGAGAACGGCACTTACAACGAAATCTACAAAAAATGGTTCGGTACTGAACCTAAATAATAATCTACAGCGTAGCCCCGGCAGCGTAATGCTTACCGGGTCTACGCCAGCATTTTTGAGACCTGTAGGCCGGATAAGTACATCCGGTAAAACGGGCATTTGACTATTTTCACCACGGTAACAGGAACGACATATGCAGTTTGACTGGAGTGCCATCTGGCCCGCCATCCCGCTTTTGATAGAAGGCGCCAAAATGACCCTGTGGATTTCAATCCTCGGTCTGGCCGGCGGTCTGATTATCGGGCTTGCAGCAGGTTTTGCGCGTACCTTCGGCGGTTGGATAGCCAACCACGTAGCGCTGGTCTTTATCGAAGTCATCCGCGGTACGCCAATCGTTGTACAGGTCATGTTTATCTACTTCGCCCTGCCAATGGCGTTTAACGATTTACGTATTGACCCCTTCAGTGCCGCTGTTGTCACCATCATGATTAACTCCGGTGCCTATATCGCAGAAATCACGCGCGGTGCGGTACTCTCAATTCATAAAGGATTCAGCGAGGCTGGCCTGGCGCTTGGGCTTTCACGCACGGAGACCATCCGCCACGTTATTTTACCTCTTGCGCTGCGTCGTATGCTGCCACCGCTGGGCAACCAGTGGATCATCAGCATCAAAGATACCTCGCTGTTTATCGTCATTGGCGTCGCGGAACTGACGCGTCAGGGTCAGGAAATCATTGCTGGTAACTTCCGCGCACTGGAAATCTGGAGCGCCGTTGCGGTGTTCTACCTGATCATTACGCTGGTGCTGAGCTTCATTCTGCGTCGTCTGGAAAGAAGGATGAAAATCCTGTGATTGAATTTAAAAACGTTTCTAAGCACTTTGGTCCAACCCAGGTGCTACACAACATCGATCTGAATATTAAACAAGGTGAAGTTGTGGTGATTATCGGGCCATCTGGCTCCGGTAAATCTACACTGCTGCGTTGCATTAACAAGCTGGAAGAAATTACCTCCGGTGACCTGATTGTTGATGGTCTGAAAGTCAACGATCCCAAGGTCGATGAACGGTTAATCCGCCAGGAAGCCGGGATGGTGTTTCAGCAGTTCTATCTGTTCCCCCATCTGACTGCGCTGGAAAACGTCATGTTTGGCCCGCTACGCGTACGCGGGGCGAAAAAAGAACAGGCTGAAAAACTGGCCAAAGAGCTGCTGGCAAAAGTCGGTCTGGCCGAGCGTGCCCACCACTACCCTTCTGAGCTTTCCGGCGGTCAGCAGCAGCGTGTTGCCATTGCCCGTGCGCTGGCGGTGAAACCGAAAATGATGCTGTTTGACGAGCCAACCTCAGCGCTAGATCCGGAACTGCGTCATGAGGTTCTGAAAGTCATGCAGGACCTGGCAGAAGAAGGAATGACTATGGTGATTGTGACTCACGAAATTGGCTTCGCCGAAAAAGTGGCCTCACGCCTGATTTTCATCGATAAAGGACGTATTGCCGAAGATGGTAATCCGCAAGCCCTGATTGAAAATCCACCCAGCCAGCGTTTGCAGGAATTTTTACAGCACGTTTCCTGATGCCTGATACCTCCCTTCAGCCGGAAGGGAGGTTTTTCACCAGAATCCTCTCATTTCAATCCTCTCCCGCCCTGACATCTATACTTATCCTTTTGAATTTATTTTCTCATGGGAGGAGTGATGCGCTGGTTCCTGTTCATCTTCTTTTGTCTTCTGAGCATGCCGACTCACGCGGTAACGATACCCGGCGTTCCCTCCTCTGACTCAACCAGTCCGCAAGCTGAGCCCACGACAGAACCCGATATTGAACAAAAAAAGGCGGCCTATGGCGCGCTGGCAGATGTGCTGGAAAATGAGACCTCACGCCAGGAGCTGATCGGTCAATTGCGTAAAGTGGCGACCACGCCACCACCCGAACCGGTGCCCACCATTGTCCCACCAACGTTAACGGAAGAAAAAACGGTGCTGGAGAATGTCACGGATGTCAGCCGTCATTATGGTGAGGCTCTCTCAAGCCGTTTTGCCCAGCTGTATCGCAACATCACTGACGCCCCCCATAAAACCTTTAATCTGCAAACGTTCACGAATGCCCTGACCCATTTCCTTATGCTGGCGGCATCTGTTTTTGGCTTTTACTGGCTGATACGGCTTTGCGCTCTGCCGCTGTATCGCAAAATGGGGCAATGGGCGCGACGGAAAAACCGCGAGCGCAGTAATTGGGTACAGCTTCCCGCCATGATCATTGGCGCGTTCATTATCGATTTACTGCTGCTGGCGCTCACCTTGTTTGTCGGGCAGATATTGAGCGACCGAATGAATGCCGGTAGCCGCACGATTGCATTCCAGCAAAGCTTGTTTCTCAATGCCTTTGCACTGATTGAATTTTTTAAGGCCATTTTGCGCCTGATTTTTTGCCCGGCGGTGACAGAGCTGCGACCATTTAACATTCAGGATGCAGGCGCACGCTACTGGAACCGGCGTCTGAGTTCATTAAGCAGTCTGATTGGTTACGGGCTTATTGTGGCGGTCCCCATTATCTCGAATCAGGTCAACGTACAGGTCGGCGCAATGGCTAACGTCATCATCATGCTGTGCATCACGCTGTGGGCGCTGTACCTGATTTTCAGAAACAAGAATGAGATTACCCAGCACTTACAGAATCTTGCCGCACGCTCTTTAGCTTTCTTTAGCCTGTTTATCCGTGCTTTTGCGCTGGTCTGGCATTGGCTGGCCAGCGCCTATTTCATTGTGTTGTTCTTCTTCTCACTCTTTGATCCGGGCAATAGCCTGAAATTCATGATGGGCGCTACGCTGCGCAGTCTGGTGATCATCGGGATCGCCGCCTTTGTTTCCGGCATGTTTTCCCGCTGGATAGCCAAAACGATTACCCTTTCGCCGCACACGCAGCGCAGCTATCCGGAATTACAGAAGCGACTAAATGGCTGGCTGTCAACGGCGTTAAGCGTGGCCAGGATCCTGACTGTGTGTGTCGCCGTTATGTTGCTACTCAACGCCTGGGGACTGTTCGACTTCTGGAACTGGCTGCATTACGGCGCGGGCGAAAAAACGGTCGATATTCTGATCCGCATCGCACTGATTCTCTTCTTCTCTGCTATCGGCTGGACGATCCTTGCCAGCCTGATTGAAAACCGCCTGGCTTCAGATATTCACGGTCGTCCGCTGCCCAGTGCGCGGACTCGTACGCTGTTGACGCTATTTCGCAACGCGCTGGCAGTGATCATCAGTACCATCACGATCATGATTGTGTTGTCAGAGATTGGCGTCAATATCGCCCCATTACTGGCCGGGGCCGGCGCGCTGGGGCTGGCGATCTCTTTCGGATCACAGACACTGGTGAAGGATATTATTACTGGGATATTTATCCAGTTTGAAAACGGCATGAATACCGGCGATCTGGTCACTATCGGCCCGTTAACCGGCACGGTCGAACGCATGTCGATCCGCTCTGTTGGCGTACGCCAGGACACAGGGGCATACCACATCATCCCGTGGTCCTCGATAACAACCTTCGCCAACTTCGTCCGTGGGATCGGATCGGTCGTTGCGAATTACGACGTCGACCGTCATGAAGATGCGGATAAAGCCAATCAGGCGCTGAAGGATGCGGTCGCTGCGGTGATGGAAAAGGATGATATTCGTGGGCTTATCATTGGCGAGCCGTCGTTTGCCGGGATTGTCGGTTTGACCAATACGGCATTCACCTTAAGGGTCTCGTTTACCACCCTGCCGCTGAAGCAGTGGACGGTACGTTTTGCGCTCGACAGCGAGGTGAAAAAACACTTCGATCTGGCCAACGTGCGCCCCCCGGTACAGACCTATCAGGTACTGCCCGCACCGGTGTCAGGCCCGCAATCAACGGCAGCAGAACCGCTGCCGCCGAGCGAGCCCACGATTTAGCGTTGACGCGCCATAAAACGACGGCGCTGATCGTTATCCATAAAGGTCCAGGCTATAAAGCGACTCTGCTTTTGCCCCTGGGCCATCTCTTTTTTAACCACTTTCACCGCGCCAGCATCGGTTAACGCATGGTACAACGGAGGCAGATTCTCACCCCGCGATACCAGAGTGGTGAACCACATCACCTGACGACCAAAGGCCTGGCTTTCTGCGATCATTTTCTTGATGAACGCCACTTCACCTCCTTCGCACCACAGCTCCTGCTGCTGGCCGCCAAAGTTCAGCGCGTCATCTTTGTCTTGCCCCAGATTGCGGCGTTTGCGCTCACTTCCGGCACGGGCAGAGGCAGCAGAATCATGGAATGGCGGATTACACAACGTGGCTTCGTACTGCTCATTCTTGTGAATAATGCCGTTGAAGATAGCCGAAGCATCTTTCTGACGACGCAGACGAATCGCCCGGGTTAAGCCGGGGTTGCCATTGATGATTGCCTGAGCGCTGCTAAACGCTTCGCTACTGGTTTCGCTGCCGGTAAAACGCCAGCCGTATTCATGCACGCCGATCAGTGGATAAATGCAGTTCGCCCCTACCCCAACATCCAGCACGCTGGCATTTGCAGGGATGGTTCCGGTGGTTTCACCCAACAGGTCGGCCAGATGGTGAATGTAGTCCGCACGACCCGGAACCGGCGGGCACAGGAAACCTTCCGGGATATCCCAGTTTGCCACCGCATAATAATGCGCCAGCAGTGCTTTATTGAGCGCCTTCACTGCCTGCGGATTCGCGAAATCAACACTCTGCTCGCCGCCTGGCGTGAGGATGAGAAATTGCGTCAGCTCAGGAGTAACCTGGCATAACGTCGCAAGATCATAACGGCCATTGTGGCGGTTGCGTGGATGTAATCCCGGTTTCTGGGGGGGCATAGCATTCTCCTTTTAACAGCGGCGTAAGATACCCGCATAACGCCACGGGGTAAACATACACTGCAGGGAAATTTCATTTTTTATGCGAATTGCATCGTTCAAAAAACAGCCTGTTGTTGGTCGATTTTTTGCGGCAAATGCCCTGCAATGACGACCTAAACTTATCAGGCACGATCTGTTGTTTCTCAGAGGATATCATCATGAAGAAATGCCTCACATTCCTTGCCGCTACCGTACTTACCGGCATGACATTTGCGACTTTTGCTGCACAGCCCAATACCAGTCCTGCCACCGGTCCACTACAAGCCTCCGGTACGATTTCCGTGAGCGGAGCATCAAGCCTGGATGACCTTGAAGGTAAGCTGGCAGAAAAAGCGAAAGAGCAAGGCGCGAAAGGCTTTGTGGTTAATTCCGCTGGCGGTAAAAATCAGATGTACGGTACAGCAACTATCTATAAGTAACTCTCCCTCAGCTCAACTGCATTCGCCCTGAATGCAGTTTGCTGTCCTTTCTTTCTGAAATCCCCTGCATGAACTGTAACCACCATGTTGGAATTTTGAGTTCAATGTAAATAAATGTATTTATTTTTGAAGTAATGAATGCTAAAACGTCGCTCTTATTGATAATGCTTATCAAAATTATTATCAATTACGCATTTCATTCAGGCGAGACCTGCAGGGTATAACGTCCACAGAGATGTCCCTTCGTTTGAGTGAAACCTTCTAATCAATAATAATAAGTCATTCATTAACATGGATAAAAATCGCAATCTGCCGTCTAGTAGTTTTCACTCGCTCACCTTCTTTGCCGGCCTGTGTATTGGCCTGTCTCCTGTAGCCCAGGCCGTCGCCGCAGGCTCACAAGAGACAAAGCAGGAAGATACGCTGGTCGTTGAAGCGGCCAAGCCCTCGCTGTATGCCCCAACGCACTCTGCCGACCCGAAGTTCTCTCGTCCGGTGGCTGACACCACTCGCACTATGACGGTGATTTCTGAGCAGGTTATTAAGGATCAGGGGGCAACCAATCTTACTGATGCGTTGAAAAACGTGCCCGGTGTTGGTGCATTTTTTGCGGGTGAAAATGGTAATTCCACCACCGGCGATGCGGTGTATATGCGAGGAGCTGACACCTCAAACAGCATTTATATCGACGGTATTCGTGATATTGGTAGCGTCACGCGTGACACCTTCAACACTGAACAGGTTGAAGTGATTAAAGGGCCTTCCGGCACCGACTATGGTCGCAGTGCCCCCACAGGCTCCATCAATATGATCAGCAAGCAGCCGCGCACCGATTCAGGTATTGATGCCTCAGCCAGCGTCGGTAGCGCCTGGTTCCGCCGGGGAACACTGGATATCAATCAGGTCATCGGTGACACCACCGCGGCACGCTTAAACCTGATGGGTGAGAAAACGCATGATGCCGGACGCGATAACATTAAAAACGAACGCTACGGCGTGGCCCCCTCTATTGCCTTTGGTTTAGGCACCGAAAACCGACTGTATCTGAACTATCTACACGTCACCCAGCACAACACACCGGACGGAGGAATTCCGACTATTGGTCTGCCTGGCTACTCAGCGCCGTCTGCTGGAACATCGGCCCTGAACCATTCAGGAAAAGTAGATACGCATAATTTCTATGGTACCGACTCCGATTACGACGACTCGACGACCGATACCGCGACAATGCGTTTCGAGCATGACCTGAGTGACAGCACGACCCTTCGCAACACCACGCGCTGGTCGCGCATTAAACAGGATTATCTGATGACCGCGGTCATGGGCGGCGCATCAAACATCACGCAGCCAACCCGCAACGTCGATACCTGGAGCTGGTCACGGGTGGCGAATACCAAAGATGTCAGCAACAAAATCCTCACCAACCAGACCAACCTGACGTCAAAATTTTATACCGGTGCTATCGGACATGACATCAGTACCGGCGTGGAGTTGACCCGTGAAACACAGACCAACTATGGCGTAGCGCCACTCACCCCGCCACCGGTCAATATTTACTCACCGAACAGCAACGTGAACATTGGCGGATTATCCCGTAATGGCGCTAACGCCAACGGACAGACCGATACTTTCGGTATTTATGCCTTCGATACGCTGCAAATTACGCGTGATATTGAACTGAACGGTGGTATTCGTCTGGATAATTACCGAACCGAGTATGACAGTGCAACCGCGTGCGGCGCTTCTGGTCGCGGTGCCGTCGCGTGCCCAACGGGCGCTGCCAAAGGTTCTCCGGTCACCACCGTCGACACCGCGAAATCCGGAAATCTGGTGAACTGGAAAGCGGGTGCGCTGTACCATTTGACCGAGAACGGCAACGTTTACATCAACTACGCGGTTTCTCAGCAACCGCCGGGCGGCAGTAATTTTGCCCTTGCTCAAAGTGGGACCGGTAACAGCGCCAACCGTACCGATTTTAAACCGCAAAAGGCAAAGACCAGCGAAATCGGGACGAAATGGGAGGTGCTGGATAAACGCCTGCTGTTGACCGCCGCCGTTTTCCGCACGGATATCGAGAACGAAGTTGAACAGAACGATGACGGGACATACTCCCAGTATGGCGAAAAACGTGT
Organism: Citrobacter sp. Igbk 14; assembly: GCF_028069825.1. Lineage (NCBI taxonomy): Bacteria > Pseudomonadati > Pseudomonadota > Gammaproteobacteria > Enterobacterales > Enterobacteriaceae > Citrobacter > Citrobacter sp. Igbk 14. Next base: position 70,938 of record NZ_JANEWM010000019.1, on the reverse strand, counting down.
TGAAGGCTACGAGCTCTCCGTGGCAGGAAATATTACCCCGGCATGGCAGGTGATTGGCGGTTATACCCAACAACGCGCCACGGTGCATAGTGGTCAAGACGTCGCGCAGGATGGTTCGTCTTCCCTGCCGTATACGCCGGAACATGCCTTCACGCTCTGGAGTCAGTACCAGGCCACTGATGATGTTTCCGTTGGTGCCGGTGCTCGTTACGTGGGCAGCATGCATCGCGGTTCGGACGGCGCCGTTGGGACGCCATCCTATACCGAAGGTTACTGGGTTGCGGATGCCAAGTTAGGCTATCGCGTAAACCGTAATCTCGATTTCCAGTTGAACGTCTACAACCTGTTTGACACCCAATACGTATCCTCCATTAACAAAAGTGGATACCGCTACCATCCGGGTGAGCCAAGAACCTTCCTGCTCACCGCGAATATGCATTTCTAATCCATTGCGTGGGGCGCAAGCCCCACTTTCAGGAGAAACACTGATGATGTACCACATTCCCGGCGTCCTGTCGGCGCAGGATGTCGCCTGGTTTCGCGAACAACTGGAAACCATCGACTGGGTTGATGGCCGTGTCACAACGGGCGCTCAGGGAGCACAGGTTAAAAATAACCAGCAGGTTGACACGCGTAGCGAGCGCTATATGGCATTGCAACAAGCGGTGCAGAACGCTGTGAACAACAGTGCGTTGTTTTTCGCTGCCGCACTGCCGAAAACCCTCTCTACACCGCTGTTCAATCGTTATCAGAACAACGAAACCTACGGTTTTCACGTTGATGGTGCGGTGCGTAGCCACCCGGAAAACGGCTGGATGCGTACTGACCTTTCCGCCACCTTATTTTTAAGCAATCCCGACAGCTATGACGGTGGGGAGCTCCGGGTAAATGATACTTACGGGCAACATACGGTGAAGCTTCCGGCTGGCGATCTGGTACTTTACCCCTCCAGCAGTCTGCACTGCGTCACGCCGGTTACCCGTGGAACCCGTGTGGCATCGTTTATGTGGGTCCAGTCGATGATCCGTGATGACAAAAAACGCGCCATGCTGTTTGAACTGGATAAGAACATTCAATCACTGAAAGCGCGCCACGGAGAAAGTGCAGAGATCCTGTCGTTGCTTAATCTTTACCATAACCTGCTGCGCGAGTGGTCCGAAATCTGATACGCCTGTAGGCGCTCGTTTTTCCCCCATCTCATTCGCTATAATTATTCTATAAACGAATTCTATAAAACGAATGACAGGAGGCACACATGGCATCCGGCTGGGCAAATGACGACGCCGTGAACGAACAGATCAACAATACGATTGAAGATGCTGTTGCCCGTGCCCGTGGCGAGTTACCCACGGGAGAAAGTCTGCATGAATGTGAAGAATGTGGCAATCCTATCCCGCAGGCGCGCCGTGAAGCGGTACCTGGCGTGCGTTTGTGCATCTCCTGCCAACAGGACAAAGATTCACATAAATCTGCATTTTCAGGATATAATCGCAGAGGTTCGAAAGACAGCCAGCTACGTTGACTAATCTTTACCAAAAGTTTCAGCGCATACGATTTCCTTTACGAGCACGCTTTTTCACTCACGGTGTAGCAAAATGTGCCGTTGTCACTTTCTCTGTAAAGCGCAATGACAAGAACTGTAAATCCCTCTTCTGAATTTATTAATATTCAATAAGTTATTTGTCATTCAATTTTTTTGATTGATGTCGTCAATTCTATTCGATTTTCTCTCACCGAAAAAAACGTGATACTTCTCACATCGACAGAACAACGTCTACTGAACAGAACATCGACTAACCGAATAAACCTGCGAGAGAAAAATCATGAAAAACATTAAATTTGCTGTTGCTGCTATCGCCCTGTCTACCCTGTCATTTGGTGTTTTCGCTGCTGAGCCGGTCACCTCCACTCAGGCACAAAGCATGAATAAAATGGGTGTGGTATCTGCTGATGGTGCCACCACGCTGGATGGCCTGGAAGCAAAACTGGCTGAAAAAGCGGCTGCTGCGGGTGCAAGTGGTTACAGCATCACCTCCGCTGTCGGCAACGACAAAATGAGCGGCACCGCGGTTATCTACAAATAACCAACAGAATTCCTGTACGACCCAATGCTCCAACCCTCATTGACCCTGTTTGTTACCCTTGTTTGCCCGTCCGCCACTGGACGGGCTTTTTTTTTATCTAACGCTCAAGCCGTTGGCGAAACGCCTGCAATACCGCATCCGGCATACCGATTTGCCGTGCCGCCTCACATATCGCTTGCCAGCTTCCGGCATCAAGCGGGATACCCTGCGCCAGCCGCTCTTCACGGGTATTCACTTCCCACTCGCCCGGTAACAGGATGGGCGCATCCTCAGCATGCGGCGACGCTTTGACCCATTCAGCAAATGCCGAAACCTGATTGTCACAATCCGGGGCACCGAAGAGTGTTGGGTTAATGATGATCGTGGTCATGCAGTTAATAATGGCATCTGCACTGTTCTGCAAACTGGCTTCGTGGGTCGTTTTACCGCCAGAGAGCGCACCGCCCAGGATTTCACACATTGCCGCCAGCGCGTAGCCTTTATGCTGAGCGAAGGTGAGCAGCGAGCCCAATGGTGATTCCTGCATAACAGCAGGATCGGTGGTAGGAGCCCCCAGGGCATCAATCAGACAGCCCGGCGCAACCGGCTCACCTTTGTGCCACGCCACGCGCGTTTTACCGAAAGCAATGGCGCTGGTCGCGTAGTCCAACAGCAACGGGAAATCATTTTTACGTGGAAACACAACGCAGAAAGGGTTGGTGCCAAAACGGCTATCACGACCATGGAACGGCGCAACCATCGGAATCCCCACCACATTCACAAAGTGTATAGAGGCAAAGCCCGCCTCCGCACACTGCTCCGCCCAGTAGCCAATGCGTCCAATATGGTGAGAATTATGCAGTGCTACCGCAGCAATTCCGTACTGCTGTGCTTTCTCAATCCCCAGCGCGATAGCTTCATGCGCGGCTACCTGACCAAATGCGCAATCCCCATCCAGCGTAACCACTGCCCCCGCCTCTTTCACCACTTTCGCATGACGATTGATCTGCAAATGCCCCTGCGTGAATGAGCGAATGTAGCTTGGGATCATCCCAATACCGTGTGAATCATGGCCGGCGAGGTTTGAGGCAATCAGATGATCGGCCACCAACTGCGCTTCCTGCTCGTCACTCCCCATCTGGCGGAAAACGGCCTGAATAAACGCATGCAGCGTTGGCGCGTGAAAGCGATGTCCACTGTTCATTGTAATCTCCTGTTGTGTTGCGTGTTTGTTGTGTTTCTTATTTTTCAACAAACTATGCTGCGCTACGGTAGCCAGGAGGTCAATAAACGTGCAGAAATTTCACGTTGCAGAGGGTACAGGACAGGAACGACTGACGGGCCAGATGACAGGCCCGTCGGGATGACGAAAGGGTCAGAAGCTTTGATCGACGCGAGCAAGCCCGTCTGCCAGCGTGGCGGATTCCCCGGTGGCCACCAGACAGCAAGCCATCTGAATTTTCAATGAGGCCGGTATCGGCTCGCTTCCGGCCAGACAGCGTTCTATCCAGCGGGCAGTCGTCTCTGGATCTTTTGCTACCGGCAGTGGGACTGGCTCGTCAGGCATCTCACTCTGGCGGTCCTGTAGCACACGCACTCCCGTCGGGTCTATCAGGCTAATCTGCGGGCAACGTTGCGGGTTGGCATACACTTCGCCTTCCGTGCCGTGCATCAGCAGACCACGGCCGCCGATGTCGCCGAAAAATTTTGCCACTCGCGAGACATATTCGGGATGAGAAACACTGGCAAGACGCAGCGCGGCATCTTCTGCAAACGGTGTGGCCAGCTTCGCCAGCGTATGTGCACTGTTGCGAACGCCCATTCTCCAGCGCATCGCCAGTTGCGTCTCCAGCGGCGGACACAGCGCGCGCACCGGAATAAACACCGGTTCATGGCCATCCAGTTTTGCCTGTGCCTGGCCGGCATGCAGCGTGGGCATGATCCCCATCAGTTCAAAAATGGTTTCTGTCAGCACGCGGGTTGGGTCTTCGCTGACGCCGTGTACCAGCACCGGGAATCCCAGTTTATGCAGTAAAATAGCCAGCAGCGGCGTCAGATTGGCTTGCTTTCGCGCGCCATTGTAACTGGGGATCACAATAGGCATGGGTTTGGCAACAGGCGGCGTCAGGCGAATGGTATGGTTTTGCATCGCTTCATAAAAGCCCAGCATCTCCGCTTCTCCCTCGCCTTTAATGCGCAGCGCAATCAGCACGCCGCCCATCTCAAGGTCAGGGACATCGCCATTCAGCATATGGGTATACAGTCCGCGAGCAGTATCCTGGTCCAGGTCACGCGCGTGATTTTTACCTCGCCCAATCTCTTTGATGATTTTGCGGTAATCCATCGATAACTCCTTTCCTGTTGCTCGCATCGTTAACGCCGACGGCGGCGCGTGGGTTTCGCTTTTTCTTTTGGTTTTACTATAACGTCTGGCACAGCAGGTTGCTCTATCGGAAAAATGGGTAACGCATTCAGTAAACGCTTGCCATAGTTTTTGGTCAACAACCGCTTATCGTAGATCACGACTTCACCCCAGCAGCCATGGCTACGAATGAGTCGCCCAACTTGCTGGATCAAATTGAACGACGCTGCCGGTAAGCTTTGCACCTCAAAAGGGTAGCGGTTCAGGCTTTTCAGCCACTCGCCCTCAGTGAGCACTACCGGGCTGTCGATGGGCGGAAACGCGATTTTGTGAATATGTACCTGGGTCAGCAATTCGCCTTTCAAATCCAGACCTTCGGCAAAAGATTGCAGTCCGACCAGTACGCTGCGTTCGCCGTTTTCTACCCGCTTTCGGTGTAACTCCACCAGACGATAGCGCGGCTGGTCACCCTGTACCAGCAGCAGCAAGCGCAGATCGGTAACATGCTCAAGAAAACGCTGCATCGCCCGCCCGCTGGCAAAAAGCACCAGCATGCCCTGATGCTTTTTACTTTCCAGTTGCTCGCGGAAATAGGCCGCCATTTCCGCAATATGCTGCTCTTCGTTCTCCATCAACGGTTCGTAACGCATCTTTGGAATGACGATTTTGCCTTGCTCGACATGGTTAAACGGTGAATCCAGCGCGACAAAGCGGTCTCCCGCTTTTTCTTTCAGACCGCTCATCTCCTGCAGACGCGAGAAGCTATTGAGAGAACGGAGCGTGGCAGAGGTCACAATAATATGCGGTACGCTACGCCACAGCAGTCGTTCGAGCTGATCGCTCACGCGGATCCCGACACAATGGAACCAGACATGGATCTGCCCATCGCGCACCTCGCGCGTCGCCCATTTACTCACCGGCGCGCCTGACGACTGCGCCAGCGACGCCAGACGCCACAATTTGCTTTGCGCCTCAAACATGCCCAATGCCCGGTTCATCTGCAAAATAACCCGATGCAGACGCACGATATCGTGGGTACCGGTTTTTTCACTGAGATCGTTGAGGAACAGTTCTGCCAGGCCACGCAGCATTTCCGTCAGTTTCGCCAGTCGCTGGCAGATCTCCATTACTTCATCAGGCAGTTCTCCCATTGCAAAGCGGTGTTCCGCTTCCTGCGTGGCGGGCATATAGAGATTGAGGATGTTATTAAGTGAAGCGATCAGTTCATATAGCTCTTCACAGTGACCATTCAACCGCTCGGCGTTCGCCAGCGGCGGCGTGGTTTTCGGGCGGAACTGCTCCATGCAGGTCGCCACTAATTTGCAGAACAGGTCCAGTTGAAGTCGATACCAGGGCGCGCTGATTTCCGCACTCATCTCCAGTGCATCGCGGGCGACATCCGGCAAATGATGGCCTTCATCAAGAACTAACAGCAGGTTTTTCGGCTCTGGCAGTACGGCTTCGCTTTCCATGGCCGCCATCACCAACGCGTGGTTCGCCACCACGACTTCGGCTTCCTGAATCTCGCGGCGGGCGACAAAAAAAGGACATTCACGATAGTAGTGGCAGTTACGGTTCAGACAGCTCGCTTTATCGGTGCTCAAACGCTGCCAGAGTCCGTCGTCAATAGCGATATCAGTGTGATCGCGCAACCCGTCCCATTTATAGCTGTCGAGATCGCCTTTCAGCCTGGCGCAGCGCTTTTGTTCTTCCTGATTATTGGGTGTCAGATCATCGTCGAGAAAAGCCAGCAGATCCTGTTGATTGGGTTCGGTACTCGCCAGTGCGGCTAAATTGCGCGGGCAGACATAACGACCACGACCAAAAGCAGCGGTAAAACGCAGATCGGGGATGATTTTACGCAGTAGCGGCAGGTCTTTGCTGTAGATCTGATCCTGCAGCGCGACGTTAGCGGTACTGACCACCAACGTTTTCTGTTCTTCACGCGCAATGGCGATACCGGGGATCAGGTAAGATAACGTTTTCCCTACACCGGTCGGAGCTTCAATCGCCAGATGCCGTCCCTCTTCCCCTGCCAACGTTTTCGCGACATCGGCAATCATCTGTCGCTGCGGTGCACGGGGAATAAAGTCGGGGATCTGTTCCTGAAGCGCCTTGTACCAGGCGGCTATTTGCGCTTTTAGCGCCGCGGTTAATGCCATGAGAAAACCTGAAATACTGTATAAACAGCCACCATTGTGGCACATTTCAGACGCTCAATGTACCTTTTTCCCCCATTCTGGAAAGCGGCTCGCAGCACCGACCTAAACTGCCGGATGGCGGCTTACACACCTTATCCGGTCTACATCCGGGTTCGCGTCTTATTCGGCCTACAGTGAGGGACATTGCAGGCCGAATAAGGATGTCGGTTAATAGTACCCCAACAACTTCCACCACAGCATGCCCACGGCAAAAATGATAATCACATTCGCCGTCACCACGCAGAGGTTGATTTTGTAAAAGCGCGGACGTTCAAAATACCCCTGGGCAAAATAGATGGGACCTGGCCCACCACCGTACTCCGTATTGCCCCACATCAGGTTACTGAAGATGCCAAAACAGATAGCGACCATCATCGGCGGCGCGCCTGCTGCGATCGCCGTTGCCGCAAAAGGGGCATACAGTGCAGCAACATGCCCGGTCGCCGTGGCAAAGAGATAATGAACGTAAATATAAAGAATCCCCAGCATGATAAAGGATTCTATCGCGCCAAACCCCTGAATACCGCTGCCCAGTTTTATCGTCATCCATTTAATAAAGCCCAGATCGGCAAGTCCGGTCGCCAGACTAATAATGACGCTAAACCAAATCACCGTATCCCAGGCCGCGTGATCATTGAGCAGGCTTTTCCAACTGACTGCGCCAGAGGCGAACAGATACGCGGCCAGCCCCAGCCCGACAGAGGTCGCTGATAATCCCGTGATCAAGCTGGTGCCCCAGCCAACCAACGCCAGCACAAAGCCAAAGGCGACCTTTTTCTCGTTGCTGCTCATCGCACCGAGTTCACCCAGCGCCTGCTTGCCCATCGCTTTTGCTTCTGGCGTACGCTTAAGCTCAGGGTCCAGCAATTTATAGACCAGAAGCGGCATCAGGCAGAAACAGACCATCGCCGGAACCACCGCGGAAATAAACCATCCACCCCAGGTTATCTCAACGCCTAACGAGGATTTTGCCAGACTGGCCACCAGCGGATTCGCCGCCATCCCGGTCAGGAATATCGCTCCGGTTATCGGTGTAAACTGAAAGCACACCATGGTTAAGAAATCACCGATGCGCTTGCCGGTTGCCCCAGGCGCCGAGCCCAGTACATCATTGATTGAACGGGTGATGGGAAAAATAATCCCCCCGGAGCGGGCAGTAACCGACGGCATTGCCGGGGCCATAATCAGATCGGACACCCCCAGCGAGTAAGCGATGCCCAGGCTGCTGCCGCCAAAAAGCGACAGCATTTTGTACGCGATACGTTTCCCAAGCCCTGAGGTAACAAACCCCAGAGAAAGGACATAGGCGCAAAAGATAAGCCATACCGTGCCAGAAGCAAACCCGGAAAGCGCTTTTGCCTCTGGCAAGGTTTTGGTAAAAATGACCACGCAAAGTGCAATCAACATTACCGCCCCCGAAGGGAGCGGTTGGGTAAGAATAGCGGCAATGGTCGCGGCAAAAATGGCAAACATATGCCAGGCCTGAGGCGTCAGACCATCAGGTACGGGATAAAACCAAATGATCCCCCCAATGACCAGCGGTATCAGGAACGACAGAATGGATTTTCCCGCGACAGAATTCGTTGACATAAAAATATCCTTATTCCGTTAACCCGAGAACCATCATTTCTGCGACAGATATTTGGCCAGCACCTGATCGACCATTGCAGGAGCCATTCCCAGGTAATTCGCCGGGTCGGTCAGTTCTTCAATCAACTGTGGGTCCAGTCGTTCACAGACGGATGGCATCGCATTCAGCACATCCGCCAGTCGCCCCCCGTGTTCATTGACGATACGGCAGGCGTCATACACGACATCATGCGCATCCTGACGACCGATATACGGTGCCAGTCCCATCATGACCGCTTCAGCCACAATCAGTCCGTTGGTCATGCCGAGGTTACGTTTCATCGCCGCTTCATCAACCACCAGCCCCGCTAGCATAAAGTTGGCCTGATGCAATGCCCCGGCGCTGAGGACGAAACTTTCCGGGATAGCAATCCATTCCGCATGCCACGGCCCGGTCGCCCGCTCCAGATCTTGCACCATCGCATCCAGCATCAGTCCCGCTTGCTGACGTACGCCTTTCGCACAGGCCAGCATCAACTCGCTGGAAATAGGGTTACGTTTCTGCGGCATAGTACTGCTGGCTCCGCGGCCTTTGACAAACGGTTCATACAGCTCACCAAACTCGTTTGATGCCATCAGCATCACGTCATACGCAATTTTGCCCAGCGAACCGGTCATCACCGCCAGCAGGTTTACGGCTTCTGCAAAACCATCACGTGCAACGTGCCAGGTGGAGGTCGGTACATTGAGCCCTAACTCTTCCATCATGGCTTTTTGTACCGCCAGACCTTTATCCCCCAGCGATGCCAGCGTACCGGCCGCACCCGCAAACTCGCCAACCAGCACACGCGGACGCGCCTGGGCAAGACGTTCAGCGTGACGTTCGAACATATCCAGCCAAATAGCCGCTTTATAACCAAAGGTCACCGGTAACGCTTGCTGCAAATGGGTTCTTCCCGCCATTGGCGTGTCACGGTAACGGCGCGCGAGGTCAGCGAGCGTCGCACGAAGTTTGTCCATATCGGTTTCAATTAACGCAAACGCATCACGAATTTGCAGAACGACCGCGGTGTCCATGATGTCCTGCGTGGTTGCGCCCCAGTGCACATAACCACCAGATTCCCCGGCTTGTTTCGAAATCTGGTGTACCAACGGCAGGATGGGATAACCCACAATCTCGGTTTCATGGCGCAGCAAATCGAAATCCAGCGTATCGGCATTACATTTCTCGGCAATTTCCTGCGCCGCAGCCTCGGGTATCACACCGCAGCGTGCCTGGGCTTTGGCTAAGGCCACTTCCACTTCCACGTATTTGCGTACCAGCTCGCGATCGTCAAACACCGCGCGCATCGCCGGTGTGCCGAAAGAATCCCTGAACAGAACAGAATCAAGTACATTCGAAGCCATAAATCCCCCTGGAAAATCTGATAATGATAAGATGCGTGTTTCGGGTCGTTTGTTGGATAAACAAAGACCGCCACAATGTCCAGACATAGTCAAATGTCCGTACATTTAAATGTACGGACATTTATAGTATTCATGAGAAATGTATGGAATAGTCCGTACATATTTTTGTGATGAAGATCATTAATTTTTTGATGAAACCGCGATGAAAGAATCTCTGTACAAGCGAATAGCACGTGAACTGGCACAGCAAATTTCGGTGGGTACCTTTGCTCCCGGCTCGCTGTTTCCCACAGAAATGGAGCTGTGTGAAACGTGGCAGGTCAGCCGCCACACCATAAGAGAGGCGTTGAGGGAATTAACAGAACAAGGGCTGATTTCACGGCGTAAAGGTGCAGGAACTCGCGTTTGCGAACCACAGGCAAACGGTGTTAATCACCCGCTATCGCATCTGGAAGATCTGTTACTGCTGGCAAAAAACAACCTGCGCGTGATTAAGAAAATCGACGAGATTGTGGCGGATATTGAGCTTTCCCAGATGATTGGTTGTCCGCCAGGTTCCCGCTGGCTGCACATTGCCAGTACCCGTGAAGATGCGCAGAACCCGGATGCACCAATCTGCTGGACCGACAGTTACGCCAGTACGGATTACGCCAAGCTGCGCACGTACATCCGCGACGATCCGCACTCGTTAATTAGCGATCTGATCGAAACGCACTACGGCATTAAAAGCCATGAAGTTCACCAGACGATTACGGCCGTCGGCGTGCCCAGGAAAATAGCAAAAATCCTTAACGTCGCACCTGATTCTCCGGCGATGAGAATTGTGCGTCGCTATCTGGACAGGGAAGGAAAGGTATTTGAAACGACGATTTCGATTCATCCGGCAGGACGCTATACCTGCTCAATCGTACTGAAATCGCAAAGTTCTGGGGAATGATGCATTGCGTATCCGACCTACGCGACAGGCAGGCCGGATAACATGTTTACGCTGCCATCCGGTAACGTAACTTACTGTGCAGACGAAGGTTTGCGCGGACGACGTGGCGGACGAGGCTTATCGCCCGCCGGTTTGCCTTCGCTGCTACGCGGTTTCGCTTTTGGCGCACCGCCATCCTGACGACGCGGCTGCTGCCCACGACCCGCACCACCCTGACCACGACCACCGCCGCCACGCTGCTGACGTCCGTTCTGGATCGGCTCAGCTTTGATTGACGGGTCTGGCTCATAGCCCGGGATCGCAATACGCGGGATCTCTTTTTTCAGCAGCTTCTCGATATCACGCAGCAACTTGTGTTCATCAACGCACACCAGCGACAACGCTTCACCGGTTGCCGCCGCACGGCCGGTACGGCCAATACGGTGCACGTAATCTTCCGGTACGTTTGGCAACTCGTAGTTCACAACATGCGGCAGCTCTTCGATATCCAGCCCGCGCGCTGCAATGTCGGTCGCCACCAGCACGCGAATATCCCCGGATTTAAAATCAGCCAGCGCACGCGTACGCGCCCCCTGAGATTTATTGCCGTGGATCGCCGCACTGCGAATACCGTCTTTGTTCAACTGTTCTGCCAGATGGTTCGCGCCGTGTTTAGTACGGGTAAATACCAGCACCTGCTGCCAGTTACCCTGACCAATCATCTGCGACAGCAGTTCACGTTTACGTTTTTTATCCACGAAATGCACATGCTGAGTCACCTGCTCTGACGCGGTATTACGACGCGCCACTTCGATTTCCATCGGGTTGTGCAACAGTTTTTCGGCCAGCGATTTAATGTCGTCAGAGAACGTAGCCGAGAACAGCAGGTTCTGACGTTTTGCCGGCAGTTTAGCCAGTACGCGACGAATATCATGGATAAAACCCATATCCAGCATGCGGTCAGCTTCGTCCAGTACCAGGATCTCAACCTGATCCAGTTTCACCGCATTCTGGTGTTCCAGATCGAGCAAACGACCCGGCGTTGCAATCAGTACATCCACACCACCGCGCAGTTTCATCATCTGCGGGTTAATGCTGACGCCGCCAAAAACCACCAGCGAGCGAATATTCAGATACTTACTGTAATCACGCACGTTTTCGCCAATCTGAGCCGCCAGTTCGCGGGTTGGCGTGAGGATCAGCGCACGTACCGGACGACGGCTTTTGCCATGCGGCTGATGGGTAATGAGATGTTGTAACAGTGGCAGGGTAAAACCTGCCGTTTTACCCGTGCCGGTCTGGGCGCTGGCCATCAGATCGCGGCCTTCCAGCACGGCAGGGATCGCCTGCTGCTGAATAGGGGTAGGTTCACGGTAACCCTGCTCGGCAACGGCACGTAAAATATCAGGGTTTAAACCAAGGGAATCAAAAGACATAACAACTCCGAACCACCCTGACCGTTACCGGTGTCGTTTTCAGGGAGATACATATAATAGAGATGACAAAAACCACAATGTCATGAAGGGGCGGAGTGTAGCAGTTTTTGTGATATACCGCATAAATTTCCCGCCCACGGAAAATACGTCGACAGACTGGACAAGGTGACGTATGAGTCATAATCTTAATCAATCGATTGATTAAGTTCAGAGTCGCGCAATGAATACACCCACCATGACAACCAAAGGTGAACAGGCGAAAAATCAGCTCATTGCCGCCGCACTGGCGCAATTTGGCGAGTACGGCCTGCATGCCACTACGCGTGATATTGCGGCTCAGGCCGGACAAAACATTGCGGCCATCACCTACTATTTTGGCTCAAAAGAGGATTTATATCTCGCCTGTGCCCAGTGGATTGCTGATTTTATCGGCTCGCAGTTTCGCCCTCACGCGGAGGAAGCAGAGCGACTGTTTTCTCAGCCAAAGCCAGACCGGGCCGCGATGCGCGAACTTATCCTGCGCGCCTGCAAAAATATGATCATGCTGTTAACCCAGGACGACACGGTCAACCTGAGCAAATTTATTTCGCGCGAGCAGCTTTCCCCTACCGCCGCGTATCAACTGGTGCATGACCAGGTTATCGATCCACTGCATACCCACCTGACACGCCTGATCGCCGCCTATACTGGCTGCGATGCCCATGATACCCAAATGATCCTGCACACCCACGCCATACTTGGCGAAGTGCTGGCCTTTCGCCTGGGTAAAGAAACGATTCTGTTACGTACGGGCTGGTCACAATTTGATGAGGATAAAACCGCGCTGATTTACCAAACCGTCACCTGTCATATCGATCTTATTCTGCAAGGTTTAACGCAAAGGAGTCTGGAGTCATGAAAAAACCTGTCGTTCTTGGGCTGGTTATCGCGGCCCTCGTTGCCGTGATTGCCGGTGGAACGTGGTGGTATCAAAGTCGGCAAGATAACGGCCTGACGCTGTACGGCAACGTCGACATCCGTAGCGTCAACCTGAGTTTTCGCGTCGGTGGTCGACTGGCCTCGCTGGCGGTTGACGAAGGCGATGCCATTACCGCAGGCCAGGTGCTGGGCGAACTGGATCACGCTCCGTATGAGAACGCGCTGATGCAGGCGAAAGCCAATGTTGCCGCCGCCCAGGCACAGTACGACCTGATGCTGGCAGGTTATCGGGAAGAAGAAATCGCGCAAACTGCCGCGGCGGTAAAACAGGCGCAGGCGGCTTATGATTACGCGCAGAATTTTTATAATCGACAGGTAGGATTGTGGAAAAGTCGCACCATCTCCGCCAACGATCTGGAAAATGCCCGTTCATCGCGTGACCAGGCGCTGGCATCGTTAAAATCCGCGCAAGATAAACTCACGCAATATCGCAGCGGTAACCGTCCGCAGGATATTGCGCAGGCAAAAGCCACACTCGAACAGGCTCAGGCTGAGCTGGCACAGGCTGAGCTTAATTTGCATGACACCACACTAACCTCACCGTCTGACGGTACGCTGCTTACCCGTGCGGTCGAACCCGGCAGTATGCTAAGCGCAGGCGGTACGGTACTGACGCTGTCGCTCACCCGCCCGGTCTGGGTGCGCGCCTATGTTGACGAGCGTAATCTGAGCCAGGCGCAGCCGGGACGTGAAATTTTGCTCTACACCGACGGTCGGCCGGACAAACCGTATCACGGTAAAATTGGCTTCGTGTCACCTACTGCAGAATTTACCCCGAAAACGGTGGAAACCCCGGACCTGCGTACTGACCTGGTTTACCGTCTGCGTATTGTCGTGACCGACGCAGACGACGCGCTACGCCAGGGAATGCCGGTGACGGTAAAATTCGGTACCGAGGCGCGGCATGAATGACGCCGTCATTACGCTGAATGGTCTGACGAAACGCTTTGCCGGGATGGAAAAACCGGCAGTCGCCCCACTCGACTGCACCATTCATGCAGGCTACGTTACCGGGCTTGTCGGGCCTGATGGTGCCGGGAAAACCACGCTGATGCGGATGCTGGCGGGGTTGTTAAAACCTGATGACGGCAGCGCCACAGTGATCGGCTTCGACCCCATCAAGGACGACAGTGCGCTGCATGCGGTACTGGGTTATATGCCACAGAAATTTGGCCTGTATGAAGATTTAACCGTCATGGAGAACCTCAATCTCTATGCCGATTTGCGCAGTGTCACCGGCGAAGCGCGAGAAAAAACGTTTGCCCGCCTGCTGGAATTTACCTCGTTGGGGCCATTTACCGGGCGTCTGGCTGGCAAACTTTCCGGTGGGATGAAACAGAAGCTGGGGCTGGCCTGTACGCTGGTCGGCGAGCCCAAAGTATTGTTGCTTGATGAGCCGGGTGTCGGCGTCGATCCCATCTCCCGTCGTGAACTGTGGCAAATGGTGCACGAACTGGCGGGGGATGGCATGTTGATCCTCTGGAGTACCTCGTATCTGGATGAGGCAGAGCAGTGCCGCGATGTGCTGCTGATGAACGAAGGCGAACTGTTGTATCAGGGCGAACCGACGCAACTGACGCAAACCATGGCGGGCCGCAGTTTCCTGATGAGCAGTCCGCAGGAAAACAACCGTCGGTTGCTGCAGCGGGCATTAAAACTACCGCAGGTCAGCGACGGGATGATTCAGGGGAAATCGGTACGTTTGATCCTGAAAAAAACAGCCACTGCGGACGATATTCGTCGGGCGGACGGGATGCCGGAGATTAACATCAGCGAAACGACTCCCCGCTTCGAGGATGCCTTCATTGATTTACTGGGGGGGGCTGGTACGTCGGAATCCCCACTGGGCGCGATCCTGCATACGGTGGAAGGAACGCCTGGTGAAACGGTGATCGAAGCCAAAGCACTGACCAAGAAATTTGGTGATTTTGCGGCCACCGATCATGTGGATTTTGCCGTACAACGTGGTGAGATTTTTGGCCTGCTTGGGCCGAACGGTGCCGGTAAATCCACCACCTTTAAAATGATGTGCGGCCTGCTGGTCCCCACCTCCGGCAAAGCGCTGGTGCTGGATATGGATCTGAAAGTCAGCTCCGGCAAAGCGCGCCAGCATCTGGGTTATATGGCGCAAAAATTCTCCCTGTACGGCAACCTGACGGTTGAGCAGAACCTGCGCTTTTTCTCTGGCGTCTACGGTCTGCGCGGCCGTGCGCAGAAAGACAAAATTGGGAGTATGAGCGAGGCATTCGGCCTGAAAAGCATCGCGTCTCACGCCACCGACGATCTGCCGCTGGGCTTTAAGCAGCGCCTGGCACTGGCCTGCTCGCTGATGCATGAACCCGATATCCTGTTCCTTGACGAACCCACTTCCGGGGTCGATCCCCTCACCCGTCGGGAGTTCTGGCTGCATATCAACAGCATGGTAGAGAAAGGGGTTACGGTGATGGTCACCACCCACTTTATGGACGAGGCGGAATACTGTGACCGTATCGGGCTGGTGTATCGCGGCAAGCTGATTGCCAGCGGCACACCTGATGACCTGAAAGCACAAGCAGCCGATAGCGACACGCCGGACCCGACTATGGAGCAGGCGTTTATTACGCTTATCAATGACTGGGATAAGGAGCATACGCATGAGTAGCCACTCTCTCTCCTGGCGGCGCGTGCGGGCGTTGTGCGTGAAAGAAACACGCCAGATCGTCCGCGATCCCAGTAGCTGGCTAATTGCGGTAGTGATCCCGCTACTGCTGCTGTTTATCTTCGGCTACGGGATCAACCTCGACTCCAGCAAGCTGCGGGTGGGGATTTTGCTTGAACAGCAAAGCAAAGAGGCGCTGGACTTTACCCATACCATGACCGGCTCGCCCTATATTGATGCCACCATCAGCGATAACCGTCAGGAATTGATTGAGAAAATGCAGGCCGGACGCATTCGCGGCCTGGTGGTGATCCCGGTAGATTTTGCCCAACAGATGGCGCGCCCCAACGACGTAGCGCCCATTCAGGTCATCACCGACGGCAGTGAGCCAAACACGGCTAACTTTGTGCAGGGTTATGTCGAAGGTATTTGGCAGATTTGGCAAAAGCAACGGGCGGAAGACCGCGGTGAATCGTTCGAGCCACTGATCGATGTGCAGACCCGGTACTGGTTTAACCCGGCGGCCATCAGCCAGCATTTTATTATTCCTGGGGCGGTCACTATCATTATGACGGTCATTGGCGCGATCCTCACTTCGCTTGTGGTGGCGCGTGAGTGGGAACGTGGCACCATGGAAGCGCTGCTGTCTACCGAAGTCACCCGCGTCGAACTGCTGCTGTGTAAGCTTATCCCCTATTACTTTCTTGGCATGCTGGCGATGCTGCTGTGTATGTTGGTTTCGGTATTTATTCTGGGCGTGCCGTATCGCGGTTCGTTGCTGATCCTGTTTTTTATTACCAGCCTGTTTCTGCTCAGCACGCTCGGTATGGGTTTACTGATTTCCACCATCACTCGCAATCAGTTTAACGCCGCACAGGTGGCGCTAAACGCCGCCTTCCTGCCCTCAATTATGTTGTCGGGATTTATCTTCCAGATAGATAGCATGCCGGCGATTATCCGCGCGGTGACTTACATTATTCCCGCACGCTATTTCGTCAGCACATTGCAAAGCCTGTTTCTGGCGGGAAATATTCCGGTGGTGCTGATTATCAACGTGTTGTTTTTAATCGCTTCGGCGGTGATGTTTATTGGCCTGACGTGGCTTAAAACCAAACGTCGGCTGGATTAAGGGGACTGGCATGTTTCATCGCTTATGGACATTAATTCGCAAAGAGCTGCAATCGCTGCTGCGTGAGCCGCAGACGCGGGCCATTCTGATTTTACCGGTGCTGATTCAGGTCATTCTGTTCCCGTTCGCCGCAACACTGGAAGTCACTAA
Organism: Citrobacter sp. Igbk 14; assembly: GCF_028069825.1. Classification (NCBI taxonomy): domain Bacteria; kingdom Pseudomonadati; phylum Pseudomonadota; class Gammaproteobacteria; order Enterobacterales; family Enterobacteriaceae; genus Citrobacter; species Citrobacter sp. Igbk 14. Next base: position 54,089 of record NZ_JANEWM010000019.1, on the reverse strand, counting down.
CGCCACTATCGCTATCTATAACGAAGATAACGGTAAACATTCGGTGGAATTAACCCAGCGTTTTGCCCGTGCCAGCGCCTTTACCCATATTCTGCTGCTAAAAAGCCCACAGGAAATCCAACCCACCATCGACACGCAAAAAGCACTGCTGCTGGTGCGCTTCCCGGCAGACTTCTCGCGTAATCTGGATACTTTCCAACAAGCACCCATGCAGCTCATTCTCGATGGGCGCAACTCCAACAGCGCGCAGATCGCCGCGAATTATCTGCAGCAGATCGTTAAGGCGTATCAGCAGGAGCTGATGGACGGCAAGCCAAAACCGAACAACAGCGAGCTGGTCGTGCGTAACTGGTATAACCCCAATCTGGATTACAAATGGTTCGTAGTTCCGTCGCTGATCGCTATGATCACCACCATCGGCGTGATGATCGTCACCTCACTGTCGGTCGCTCGTGAACGCGAACAGGGCACACTCGAACAGCTGCTGGTTTCCCCGCTGACGACCTGGCAGATTTTCATCGGTAAAGCGGTGCCTGCACTGATTGTTGCCACCTTTCAGGCCACCATCGTACTGGCCATCGGCATCTGGGCCTATCACATCCCGTTTGCCGGTTCACTGGGTTTGTTCTACTTCACGATGGTGATTTACGGGTTGTCGCTGGTGGGATTTGGCTTGCTGATTTCGTCATTGTGCGCGACACAGCAGCAGGCATTTATCGGCGTCTTTGTCTTTATGATGCCGGCGATTTTGCTGTCCGGATATGTCTCTCCGGTCGAAAATATGCCGGTATGGTTACAAAACCTGACGTGGATAAACCCGATCCGTCACTTTACGGACATCACAAAACAGATTTACCTGAAGGATGCGAGTCTGAAGATTGTCTGGGGAAGTTTGTGGCCGCTATTGGTAATAGCGGCCACAACAGGCTCAGCGGCGTATGCGATGTTTAGACGCAAAGTGATGTAACTTTTTGTCTTTCGCCAACAGCGAGACCACTGCGGGTCCGGCAAGGATCGCCAGCCCCGCCAGCGCCAGTAACACGTTGTTTTGCAGCACACGCGACAGCAGCCACAGTACGATCATTGCCGCACCGAAATACCACGTGGTCGTCAGCTCTTCCAGCACGTCAGCCACATCACGCCAGCGCTGTTCATGGTGACGTTGCAATGCCAGCATTAAGATAACCGTTACGCCATACACGACGCATAATCCCAGGCCGACGTGCACCAACTTGCCACTCATCCAGCCCATTACCAGCAACGCCACTACCAGTAAATGCAACACAATCTGCCAGCAACTTAGACCCGTTGCGACACGAACACGTTGTTGCCACCTCATGGCTTTTCTCCTGAAGGATTTTTAACTAATTATTCAGAGTACCGGACTTTACGGAAAATTCCGCAACACCGCATCTTTTTGTGACGGCGACTACACTATTTATTTCGCCACAGAATTCGCGATACGGTCAAAACCCCCCGCATCCCGAAGGATGACGGAGAGAGTCAGGAAAGTGACGCCAACGGGAGAATCATGAGCGAATCCGCAGACCGATTTTCATTCAATGTGCTCACCATTAATACTCACAAGGGTTTCACCGCCTTTAACAGACGCTTTATTTTGCCCGAGCTGCGGGATGCCGTCAGGGCAGTTGGCGCTGATATTGTGTGCCTGCAGGAAGTGCTGGGCGCTCACGACGTACACGCACTGCAGATAGAAAACTGGCCGGATACCAGCCACTACGAGTTTCTGGCCGACACCATGTGGAGCGATTTCGCCTACGGGCGCAATGCCGTGTATCCACAGGGGCATCACGGCAACGCCGTGCTATCGCGTTACCCCATTGAACATTATGAAAACCGTGATGTATCCGTTGGCACGAGTGAAAAGCGTGGTGTGCTTTACTGCCGCATTGTGCCGCCGATGCTTTCCCGCCCGATTCATGTGATGTGCGTCCACCTCGGTTTGCGTGAGGCCCATCGCCAGGCACAGCTCAGCATGCTGACAAATTGGGTCAATGCCCTGCCCGACACGGACCCCGTGGTGGTTGCTGGCGATTTTAACGACTGGCGACAGCAGGCGAATTATCCGTTGAAGAGCCAGGCCGGTCTTGACGAGATTTTTACTCGCGCTCACGGTCGCCCGGCACGAACGTTCCCGGTGCGATGTCCTCTACTGCGCCTCGACAGGATCTATGTAAAAAATGCTAACGCCAGTATGCCAACCGCGCTGGCGCTGCGACACTGGCGACATTTGTCCGATCATGCCCCCCTGAGCGCGGAGATTCGTGTATGAAAACTGGCTGGCGTGAAGGCAATCAAATTCAGCTACTGGAAAACGGCGATCAGTACTATCCCGCCGTATTTCACGCGATTGAACACGCGGAGCAAAAAATCATTCTGGAGACCTTTATCTGGTTTGAAGATGCGGTAGGAAAACAGCTACATGCCGCGCTGCTCGCTGCCGCGCACCGCGGGATCGCCGCAGAGGTGTTGCTGGACGGCTATGGCTCACCAGATCTCAGCGATCGCTTTGTCGAAGAGTTAACCGCGGCGGGTATTGTTTTCCGTTATTACGATCCGCGCCCACGTCTGTTCGGGATGCGCACCAATCTGTTTCGCCGGATGCATCGCAAAATTGTGGTCATTGACGATCGCATCGCCTTCGTTGGCGGCATTAATTACTCCGCCGAACACATGTCTGACTACGGTCCGGAAGCCAAGCAAGATTACGCTGTGCGTGTTGAAGGCCCGATTGTGGTCGATATTCTTACCTTCGTGCTGGAGAGCCTGCCGGGACAAAGCGCCGTACGCCGCTGGTGGCGGCGGCATCACCGGGCCGTCGAAAATCATCGCCCCGGTGAAGCCCAGGTGCTGTTCGTCTGGCGTGATAACGAGGAACATCGCGATGATATTGAACGCCATTATTTGAAAATGCTCGCGCAGGCAAAGCGGGAAGTGATTATTGCCAATGCCTATTTCTTCCCCGGTTATCGTCTGTTGCATGCACTACGTAAAGCGGCGCGACGCGGCGTACGGGTAAAACTCATCGTTCAGGGCGAGCCTGATATACCCATTGTGAAAGTGGGTGCCCGGTTGCTGTATAACTATCTGGTCAAAGGGGGCGTCCACGTCTATGAATATCACCGCAAGCCGCTGCATGGCAAAGTGGCGCTGATGGACGATCACTGGGCTACCGTCGGCTCCAGCAATCTTGACCCGCTCAGTCTGTCGCTGAATCTGGAAGCCAATCTCATTATTCATGACCGTGCTTTTAATCAGATACTGCGCGACAACCTGAACCCTATTATTGCGCAGGACTGCAAGCGGGTTGACGAATCCATGCTGCCAAAACGTACCTGGTGGAACCTGACCAAAAGCGTATTGGCATTTCACTTTTTACGCCACTTCCCGGCACTGGTCGGTTGGCTACCGGCACACACTCCACGCCTGACTGAAGTTGAGCCGCCGGCACAACCCGCGCTCGAAACACAAGATCGCATTCAAACCGGGGATGCAGGAGGAAAAAACTGATGGCGACGTCGGGTGAAAAAGTTGCGGGTATCAAACGAGGAGGCGATGGCTAAATCATCATGACTTTAGTGCCGGATGCGGCTTAACGCCTTATCCGGCCTACTTTCAAGGCCGGACAGGCGCAGCGCCATCCGGCGACAAGCATTATCGACGATTGCCGAAGATACGCAGCAACATCAGGAACAGGTTGATGAAGTCCAGATACAGCGTTAACGCGCCGAGGATCGCATACTTGCGCAGATTCGAACTATCACGCAAGTCGATCTGCTCACCGATGTTTTTCAGCTTTTGCGTATCGTAGGCCGTCAGGCCGACAAACACGATCACCCCAATGTAGGTCACCGCCCACATCAGCGCTTCGCTCTTCAGCCAGAAGTTAACCAACGAAGCCAGAACGATACCAATTAACGCCATAAACAGCATGTTACCCAAGCCGCTGAGATCGCGTTTAGTGGTGTATCCGTACAGGCTCATAATACCGAACATCCCGCCGGTGACCACGAAGGTGCTGGCGATAGACGAGTAGGTATAAACGATAAAAATACTCGATAGCGTCAGCCCGGTTAACGCCGAATAGAGCATAAACAGCGTCGTTGCCATTCCGGCACTGAGCTTTTGCACCATTCCCGACAGGACAAATACCAGCGCCAGTTGTGCAATGATCAGCCCAAAGAAGGTAATTTTGCTGGAAAAGACAAACATCATCACCGCAGGCGTATTCGCCGCATACCATGCAATAAACGCCGTCAGTAACAACCCACAGGTCATCCAGCCGTAGACCTGCGCCATGTAGGTTTGCAGGCCGGAACGGGCCTGCACAATAGAATCGGATCGTGGGAATCGGTCCATGACAATCTCCTGAGTCAGTATGTGCCTAAACCAATTGTACTCTACCAGCGTTTTGCTGCTTGCTTATCGCTGTCGCGGGCGTCGACCCAACGTTCACCTTCTGGCGTGGCTTCGCGTTTCCAGAACGGCGCACGCGTTTTCAGGTAATCCATAATGAACTGCCCGGCATCAAACGCGCTACTACGGTGTGCACTGGTCACACCGACAAAAACAATTTCATCGCCCGGCCACAATTCGCCAATACGATGGATCACCGTTACCCGGCCTAACGGCCAGCGCGTACGCGCTTCGTCGACGATTTCCGCCAGCGCTTTTTCAGTCATCCCCGGATAGTGTTCCAGCGTTAATGCTTGCACGCTGTCACCCAGATTATGATTGCGGACTTTACCAGTGAAGGTGACCACCGCGCCGTCTTCATCGCGCTCGGCAAGCCAGGGGTATTCATCACCGACGCTGAAGGGTGCATGCCCAACAACAATTCGCGTTTCAGCCATTTTAGCCTCCGGTCACTGGCGGGAAGAAAGCCACTTCATCACCCGCCCTGAGAGGATGTTCAAAGCTGACCAGCGTCTGGTTTACCGCCGCCAGCAGCTTGCCATCTTCCAGCGCCAGTGCCCAACGATCGCCTTTGCCTGCCAGATGCTGGCGCAGTGCTTCTACCGTTGCAAATTCAGCTGTCACCTCTAGCGCATCGGTGTTAACCAGTTCTCGCACCTGGGCAAAGAAAAGAACCTTAATCATGTGCATCCACCTTAAAATCCCCCGACTTGCCGCCGCTTTTTGCCAGCAGACGTACCGGACCAATCACCATATCCTTTTGTACTGCTTTGCACATGTCGTAAATGGTCAACGCCGCTACGGAAGCCGCCGTTAATGCTTCCATTTCAACACCGGTTTTTCCCGTCAGCCGACATAGCGTTTCGATGCGGACACGGTTGTGTTCCGGTTCGGCCTGCAGGTTGACTTCAACCTTGCTGAGCATCAGCGGATGGCACAGCGGGATCAGATCCCAGGTGCGTTTAGCCGCCTGAATACCCGCAATGCGGGCCGTAGCGAAAACATCACCTTTATGATGGCTGCCATCAATAATCATCCCCAGCGTTTCACTACGCATGGTCACGAATGCTTCAGCTCGCGCCTCGCGTACCGTCTCTGCTTTGGCAGAAACATCCACCATGTGCGCTTCACCAGCGGCATTAATATGGGTTAATTGCGACATACTTATTTCTTCAAATGTGGGTGGAAGTTACACGGACGTGTACGGGCATCGAGCTGCGGCGCAATAATATTTTCCCAGGCGGTACGACACGCTTTGGTCGACCCCGGCATGGCGAAAATCAGCGTCTTATTTGCCACCCCGGCAACCGCACGAGACTGCAGCGTCGCCGTACCAATCTCCTCAAAGGAGAGCATGCGAAATACTTCGCCGAAGCCTTCGACTTCTCTGTCAAACAGCGGCAGCAGCGCTTCCGGTGCCTGATCGCCTTCGGTTAAACCGGTACCGCCGGTAATGAGCACGACTTGCACATCGTCACTGGCAATCCACGCAGAAACCAGGGCGCGAATCGCATAACGGTTCTCTTTGACAATCGCCTTATCAACAATCTGATGACCCGCTTCCAGCGCCGAATCGCGCAGATAATGGCCGGAAGTGTCGTCCTCTTCGCCACGACGGTTGGAAACGGTAAGAATAGCAATGCGTGTCGGGATAAATTCAGCGCTTACCTGACTCATGAGAAACTCCTTTTAGCGATCAGCCGCCAATGTAAGATAAGTTTTGCGTAATACCGGTATTGTTCTGATGCAGGAAATGGGTCTGCTTTTTCTCCAGCAACGCGGCAGAGATACGTTCTTCAAGCGCAGCCTGCTGGGCGTCGTCGGTCAGCAAATCACGCAAATTCACCCCGCCTTCACCAAATAAACACAGATGAAGTTTACCGACGGATGACACACGCAGGCGATTGCAGGTGGCGCAAAAGTCTTTCTCATAAGGCATGATCAGACCAATTTCACCGGCATAATCAGGATGACAGAAAACCTGAGCCGGACCATCGCTGCGCTGGCGTAACTGGTGGATCCAGCCGCGCTTAAGCAGTTCATCGCGCAGTACCTGCCCGGAGATATGGTGTTTGCGGAAGAGAGAACTGCCCTCACCCGTTTCCATCAGTTCAATAAAACGTAGCTGAATTGGCCGCGGTTGAACCCAGGCCAGGAAGGTGTCCAGTTGATGATGGTTTACATCGCGCATCAGCACGGTGTTGACTTTCACTTTTTCAAAACCGGCATCGAAGGCGGCGTCAATCCCCGCCATCACCTGCTGAAACTTATCCTGCCCGGTAATGGCATGAAACTGACGGGCATCGAGGCTGTCGACGCTGACGTTAAGTGCCGTCAGCCCGGCATCGCGCCATGCAGCAGCATCGCGCGCCAGACGATAACCATTGGTGGTTACCGCAATCTGACGAATCGCGTCGTTTTCACGTACGGCAGCAATAATGTCGGTAAAATCGCGACGCAGTGACGGTTCGCCACCTGTCAGACGCACCTTTTCCGTTCCCAGACTGGCGAACGCACGTGTGACGCGGCGAATTTCATCAACGGTCAGAAAGCCGTTATTAGTCACACCACCTGGCTTATAGCCATCTGGCAGACAGTAGGTGCAACGAAAGTTACACACATCGGTAATCGACAAACGCAAGTAGTAAAACTTACGCGCGAATGCATCGGTAAGTTGAGAGCCCATGTACACCTTTCCAAATACGGGAGGCGAAGTCATTTCTTCCTGCGCCCTGGTGACAATCGTATTCACGTATCGTCACGGCCAAAGCACCGTATCATTTGACCCAGGTGCAGAGGCTAGAGTGTTTATACTCGTCATGCTTCGAGTACATTGTGGTTATGCCGATACTAGCGTGTAAATGACACTTTTGCCATGTACACTTTCGCTGTATAAATATGTATATAGCGACATGATCGTGCGATTTCGCTACAGAATAAGCAAAAACCATGGTTTTGCATTGATATACATCATCTTGCTATCAGGTCGATGTCGTCAGAAAGGGGTAGATCGCAGAAAATTATTTTCTGCCGATGGCGACTGGATAATTGCTGAAAACACGCTATTTACGTTACTGTAGCGCCGATCAATTGATATCAGGAATAACTATGCGCACTCGTACGCTGGCAGATCTGGATCGCGTTGTCGCTCTCGGCGGAGGGCATGGATTAGGACGCGTTCTGTCGTCACTTTCCTCTTTAGGTTCACGTCTGACGGGCATCGTCACGACCACCGATAACGGCGGTTCCACAGGGCGAATTCGCCGTTCAGAAGGCGGTATTGCCTGGGGAGACATGCGGAACTGCCTTAACCAATTAATTACCCAACCAAGCGTTGCATCGGCGATGTTTGAGTACCGTTTTGGCGGTAATGGCGAACTTTCCGGTCATAACCTCGGAAATCTGATGTTAAAGGCGCTCGATCACCTCAGCGTGCGGCCTCTGGAAGCCATCAATTTAATTCGCAGCCTGCTAAAAGTTGATGCACATTTAATTCCCATGTCAGAACTGCCGGTGGACCTGATGGCGCTCGACGATCAGGGACATGAAGTGTATGGCGAAGTAAATATCGACCAGCTCACTACCCTGCCGCAAGAATTAATGCTCTCACCTAAAGTTCCCGCCACGCGAGAGGCGATTGAAACCATCGCGGAAGCGGATCTGATCCTGATAGGACCGGGGAGTTTTTATACCAGCCTGATGCCGTTATTACTGCTTGACGAAATGGCGCAGGCATTGCGTCGCACACCAGCGCCAATGGTTTATATCGGCAATCTGGGACGCGAACTCAGCCTGCCTGCCGCCAGCCTGACCCTTGCCGATAAGCTGGCTATCATTGAACAATATGTTGGTAAGAAGGTGATTGATGCGGTGATTGTGGGGCCAAAAGTCGATGTTTCGGCCGTGACCGACCGCATTGTGATTCAGGATGAACTGGAAGCCAGCGATATCCCCTATCGTCATGACCGTCAGTTGCTGCATAGCGCGCTGGAGAAAGCGGTGCAGGCGTTAGGGTGAACGTCTTTGCCTGATGCGCTGCGCTTATCAGGCCTACAAAACGCGCTGCACTGCCATCCGGCACCAAACGCTGTCTGATGCGCTGCGCTTATCAGGCCTACAAAACGCGCTGCACTGCCATCGGGTACCAAACGCTGTCTGATGCGCTGCGCTTATCAGGCCTACAAAACGCGCTGCACTGCCATCGGGCACCAAACGCCGTCTGATGCGCTGCGCTTATCAGGCCTACAAAACGCGCTGCACTGCCATCGGGCACCAAACGCTGTCTGATGCGCTGCGCTTATTCGGCATACAAAAACGCGCTGCACTGCCATCCGGCACCAAACGCTGCCTGATGCGCTGCGCTTATCAGGCCTACAAAACGCGCTGCACCGCCATCCGCTATCTGATACGCCGCGCATAAGGCCTACAGGTGCGCGTGTAGGCCGGATTAAGGGGTTTATCCCGCATCCGGCACACACTTACGATGCCGCGATAAACAATTCACGCAACTGATGCAACTGGTCACGGATCTGCGCGGCCTCTTCGAACTCAAGGTTCTGCGCATGCTGCATCATCTGACCTTCTAACTCGTGAATCTTCTGCTGCAACGCTTTCGGCGTCATATCCAGCTCAACCACCTCGGATTTCGCCCCAGCACGCGACTTCCCTTTACCTTTCGCTTTGGTCTTCGCAATATTCTGCCCCAACGCCAAAATATCAACGACTTTCTTGTTCAGCCCTTGTGGCGTAATACCGTGCTCTTCGTTATACAGTTGCTGCTTCTCGCGACGACGTTCGGTTTCACCAATGGCCTTCGCCATCGATGCGGTAATTTTATCGCCGTAGAGAATCGCTTTACCGTTGATGTTACGCGCGGCTCGACCGATGGTCTGGATAAGCGATCGTTCCGAACGCAGGAACCCTTCTTTGTCTGCATCCAGAATCGCCACCAGAGAGACCTCTGGCATGTCCAGACCTTCTCGTAACAGGTTGATACCCACCAGCACGTCAAACTCGCCCAGGCGCAAATCACGGATGATTTCCATGCGTTCGACGGTATCAATGTCGGAGTGCAAATAGCGTACCCGCTCGCCGTGTTCTTCGAGATATTCGGTGAGATCCTCCGCCATCCGTTTCGTGAGTGTCGTCACCAGCACGCGTTCGTTAATCGCCGCGCGAATGCGGATCTCAGACAGCAGGTCATCAACCTGCGTCGCGACCGGACGAACTTCAATGACCGGGTCCAGCAGCCCGGTGGGTCGCACCACCTGATCGACCACATCATCACCGGATTTCTCCAGCTCATAATTGCCCGGCGTCGCTGAAACATAAATGGTTTGCGGTGCCAGCGCCTCGAACTCTTCAAACTTCAGCGGACGGTTATCCAGCGCCGACGGCAGACGGAATCCATATTCAACCAGCGTCTCTTTTCGTGCCCGGTCGCCGCGGTACATCCCACCAATTTGCGGAATCGTAACGTGGGATTCATCCACCACCAACAGGCCATCGGCGGGCAGGTAATCAAACAGCGTCGGCGGCGGCTCGCCCGGACCGCGTCCGGACAGATAGCGTGAATAGTTTTCAATACCCGAGCAGTAACCCAGCTCGTTCATCATTTCCAGATCGAACTGCGTACGCTGGCTTAAACGCTGTTCTTCCACCAGCTTGTTATTCGCCAGCAGGATTTTGCGGCGCTCCGCCAGCTCGACTTTAATTTCTTCCATTGCCTGCACAATACGTTCGCGCGGCGTCACGTAGTGGGTTTTCGGGTAAATGGTGAAGCGCGAAATAGTGGATTCAACCTGCCCGGTTAGCGGGTCGAACAGCGATAAGCGCTCAACTTCTTCATCAAACAACTCGACGCGCAGTGCGATATCGTCAGATTCGGCCGGAAAGATGTCGATCACCTCACCACGCACACGGAACGTCCCGCGCTGGAATGCCTGATCGTTACGCGTGTATTGCAGCTCAGCAAGCCGGCGCAGGATCGCGCGCTGGTCGATAATCATCCCCACCGTCAGGTGCAACATCATCTTCAGATACAGATCCGGATCGCCCAGACCGTAGATCGCGGAAACCGAGGCCACCACCACCACATCCCGCCGTTCAAGCAGGGCTTTGGTCGCCGATAAACGCATCTGCTCAATGTGTTCGTTAACCGAGGCATCTTTCTCGATGAAGGTATCAGAGCTCGGTACGTAGGCTTCCGGCTGATAGTAGTCGTAGTAGGAGACGAAATATTCCACCGCGTTATCCGGGAAGAACTCTTTCATCTCGCCGTACAACTGGGCTGCGAGGGTCTTGTTAGGGGCCAGCACCATCGTCGGACGCTGTAAGTCCGCAATCACGTTGGCGATAGTGAATGTCTTCCCCGACCCCGTCACCCCGAGCAGCGTCTGATGCGCCAGACCATCCTCCAGCCCTTCTTCCAGGCGACGAATCGCCTCAGGCTGATCGCCAGAGGGTTTAAAAGCGGAATTCAGTTTGAACGGTTTACTCATGAGCAGCTACCTGAAGCAATGGGCGGGCAGGTGTGTAATTTTACTCGCAGCAGTATATTTTGCCAGTAAAATATACTGGATGAAAAAACAGTAACGCACCAGAATATTTCTGTTACGCCATCAGAAAGCCCGCCATAGCAGGCTAAAATTTTGGCACTGGCGAGATAAAACACCAGCAAAAATGTGTTATCCCCAAACCAATGACTTTTTTAACATTTGTCAAGACGGCAGATGAAAGTTTTATGGCAACGCATGACGCTTCTGCGACAGCCATTGCTTTTATCTAACATTCTGTATTTCAATGACTATTCTCTCAAGCCGTCTTTCGCATCAATTTAGTCGCAGGCCGCGTCTTCTCTCGCTTACATTGTGTTTTCTAACTCTAATACACAAGGTTATCCACAGGAATAGTGGATAACTGCCTCCAGCCCGTGCTGACTGCCGCCTGGCAAAAACACCGACTTGCCCTTTTCGGGTGGGATAAAAAAAAATTATCGGCATTTTTTTATATTTATCAGCCAACGAAGCCCTGGAGACGGTCGAGATCTTGCTCGCATTTTCACCATTTACCTGCCTGCACCATCCCGACGCGACCAGGCACTGGCAGTGTGCGCAAAATTAACCCGGATCGTTAAAATCCAGACATCGCTGCCGGTGGATCACGCTATCCCGCTGTTTTTCGCGTATTTCCCTTTTCTGGCAAGAGATTTGCAATTTTCTTCTGCTTCCCGGCCTGTCGGGCGAATAACTTCATGATGGAGAAAATCGATGTTGAGTCTTCGCGCAGTGAATCACTATTACGGCAACCAGCACACGCTATGGAATGTGGATCTCGACCTGCAGCCCGGCAAGTGTACCGGCGTGCTGGGACTTCCGGGGATGGGGAAAACGACGCTGGCCAATTGCATCATCGGCAATTTGCCTATCGAAAGCGGTACGATGGTCTGGCATCAGGCAGGCGCGCCACCGTGCGATCTGAGTCCGATCCCGGCGGCAAACCGCATTGCGCTGGGTATTAACTCCGTTTCACAAGAGAGACGAATTTTTTCGCAACTGACAGTCGAGGAAAATCTGCATATTGCGCGCCAGGCGGTTGAAGAAAGCGAAACGATGAACAGCAGCGATATATACCGCCTCTTCCCACAGTTGTACAGTCTGCGTCAGACCAAAGGGGGCGTCTTATCAGAGGATGATCAGCACCAGCTCGCACTCGCCAGCGCACTGGTTACACGCCCACGCCTGCTGATCCTCGATGAGCCTACGCGAGGCACGGGCCAGGCGTATATCCACAAGCTGGGGAACCTGATTGTGAGGCTAAGCCAGGAGTTGGGCATCGCGATTATGCTCGCAGAGCAAAGCCTGCCGTTTATTCGTCGGGTCGCTGATTGCTATTGCCTGTTACATCGCGGACGCAATGTGGCCCAGGGACAACTGACGCAGTTCAACGACCCGTTTCTTAACGCCTGGATGGTGCCAGAGGCAAAACGCTAAGGTCAAGATAGTGCCCTGTCGTTGCGCGTTCTGGCTCGTCTTCCAGCCAGGGGATTTCCCCCAGCAGCGGGGCCGGAATCGCGCGTTTCAGCGTTGCCATATATTCAGCATGGCGTTTCCCTGGCGGAGTCACATCATTGGCGACCCACCCCGCCAGCGTCAACCCAGCCTGTTGTACCGCTTGCGCAGTCAGAATGGCATGGTTGATGCAGCCAAGCTTGACGCCAACCACCAGAATAACCGGCATTTGTTCCGTCTGTACCCAGTCAGAAAAACTCAGCGTGGGTGAAAGCGGCGTATACCAGCCGCCAGCGCCTTCCACCAGCACCCAGTCGGCCTGCATTTGCAGCGCCTGTAAACCCGCAGACATCACTGAAGCCAGAATCGGTCGCCCTTCATCAGCGCTGATGATATGCGGTGACGTGGGTTCGGCAAAGGTATAGGGATTGATTGCCGTATAGTTCACTGCCACAGCGCTGTTGCGCTGCAGGGCAAGGGCATCAGAGTTTCGCAGACCATCTGCCGTCATTTCACTCCCAGAGGCGACGGGCTTATAGCCGACCGTTCGATAACCCAATTGTCCCGCTGCCTGCAGTAGCGCACAGCTGGCAATGGTTTTACCGACCTCAGTGTCCGTCCCGGTGACAAAATACGTTCTGGTCACGTTGAATTACTCCTAAAAAAAGTTGATACGTCAGCGGGTATTTTCCCTGCACGGAGGGCCAGGCTAACTGTAACTGCTGCAGTTGTGAACGGGTCAGTACGCGCTGTTCGCGTCCATCATGGAGATGCGTCGCACCGATCCCTTTGAGCGAGCGCATGGCGCTCAGCGCGTCGTCAAACCACAGTGTCACCGTATGAAGCTGATACTCGACGTCCCAGCCATGCAGCGCCTTTTCAAGTTGCTCCACGGGCAAGAAACGGTTGGTGTGCTCCCGGTCATCTACCGCTTGCCACGCCCGACGTAATTCCGGCATCGAACCATGTGCCAACGTACTAAACGCCACCGTGCCTCCGGGACGCACAACCCGGCAAAGCTCGTTTAGCGCCCCGCGTAAATTATCGCACCACTGAACCGCCAGATTGCTCCAGGCCAGGTCAAAGGTGGCGGTGTTTTGTGGGATGGCTTCAATATCCGCCAGCAGATAATGGTGGGCGGCATTTTGCCGCTGTGCCTCTGCCAGCATTTGTTCAGAAAGATCCAGTGCGCTGACTTCGCTTCCCTGCTCACGCCAGTAGCGACTCATGCGCCCAGGGCCGCACCCCGCATCCAGTACCCGTGCATAATCCCGTTCACCAAGCAGCGTCAGCAAGGCATCGGCGCTTTGGCACTGTAGCCCGGCATGTTGTTCATAGTGGGAAGCGGCGCGTCCAAATGCGGCAGCAATGGCCTGTTTATTGACCTGCGCCATGCAGCACCTCCAGTAAACGGTCAATATCCTGGCATTCATGAGCCTGCGTCAGCGTCAGCCGTAATCTGGCTGTGCCGACCGGTACAGTAGGAGGCCGGATGGCGGTCACCCAACAACCCTGAGCGCGTAAAGCCTCCGCCAGTTGCAGCACTTTATGGTTATCGCCCACGATCAATGGCTGGATGGCACTGTCTGAATTTGCCAGCGTGAAATCCGGCGTATCCAGGCCAGCACGAAAACGTTTGATCAACATCGCCAGTTTTTCCCGGCGTTCATCCCCCTCACGACTGCGGATCACTGCCAGCGCGGCACGCAATGCCTGCGCCTGCGCTGGTGGCATGCTGGTGCTGTAAATCAGATGACGGGCAAACTGCAGCAGATAATCAGCCACGCTGTCAGAACACAGTATTGCCGCACCGCTGACGCCAAATCCCTTACCAAATGTCACCACCAGCAGTTCAGGTTTGACCTGCTGTCGGGAGCACGAGCCGCGCCCTTCCTCACCGCACACGCCGATACCGTGCGCATCATCCACCAGCAACCAGGCCGCCTGGCGTTGCGCTGCAGCATGGATATCCGCCAGCGGTGCACTATCGCCATCCATGCTGAACACGCCTTCGGTAACCACTAACTGCTGCCCCGGACAGGGGGCTGACAGCAGACGAGCCAGATGTTGCGGGTCGTTATGGGTAAAACGGCGTAACACGGCGGGACTCAGGCTGGCCGCTTCCAGCAACGACGCATGGCTGAGGCGGTCGGCGACAATCCGGTCATTTTTTCCCATCAACGCGGCGATCACCGCCTGGTTGGCAGCAAAGCCGGAGATGAACAGCAATGCTCGTGAATAACCCAGCCATTGCGCCAGTTCGTCTTCGAGCGCCTGATGCGCGATGGAATAGCCGCTAACATGGCCTGACCCTCCGCTACCGACGCCAAAACGTTCAGCCCCCTGCTGCCAGGCACAGACTATCTGCGGATGGTGACTCAACCCCAGATAATCGTTACTGGAAAAATTCAGATACTGACGCCCCTCGGCCAACAACCAGCGCCCTGCCCCCTGCGTCACCGCATAACGGCGACGCAGGGCATCAGCACAACGACGCGCCGTTAGCGCATTGTCAATTTTTTGCTGCCAGGTCATACGGTTGCCGCGTTGTAGTAGTCGTCTGTATCCGGGGTGCGCAACGCCTGCTCCAGACGTTGCTGCTGTTCGTTATCCCCCGCCAGCACCGCCGTTTGTTGCGGATTCAGACCGAGTTTGCGGAATAAAAGCAGATCTTTGTCTTCGTTCGGGTTGGGTGTAGTCAGCAGCTTGCAGCCGTAGAAAATCGAGTTGGCCCCGGCCATAAAACACATTGCCTGGGTCTGTTCGTTCATCTGCTCGCGCCCAGCGGAAAGACGCACGTATGACGTTGGCATCATGATGCGGGCCACAGCGATAGTGCGAATAAAATCAAACGCATCGACATCGTCGTTATCTGCCAGCGGCGTGCCTTTTACTTTCACCAGCATGTTGATCGGCACGCTTTCAGGCGGTGTTGGTAAATTCGCTAACTGCAGCAATAAACCAGCGCGATCGGTCACCGTTTCACCTAACCCCACGATACCGCCAGAGCAGACTTTAATCCCCGCCTCGCGCACTTTGTCCAGCGTATCAAGTCGCTCCTGGTAGGAACGGGTGGTGATGATATTGCCGTAGAACTCCGGCGAGGTGTCGAGGTTGTGGTTGTAGTAGTCGAGTCCCGCACTGGCCAGACGCTGAGCCTGCGTTTCATTGAGCGTGCCCAGCGTCATGCAGGCTTCCAGCCCCAGTTCTTTTACGCCCTGGACCATCTGTTCCAGGTAAGGCATATCGCGCTCATGCGGATTCTTCCACGCCGCCCCCATGCAAAATCGCGTTGAACCGGCCTGTTTCGCCTTACGCGCGGAATCCAGAACCTGCTCAACTTCCATCAGGCGCTCGGTTTCCAGACCGGTTTTATAGCGTGAACTTTGCGGGCAGTATTTGCAATCTTCCGGACAAGCACCGGTTTTAATCGACAGCAGCGTACTCACCTGTACCTGCCGCGGATCAAAATGCTGACGGTGCACCTGTTGCGCTTCAAACAGCAGATCCAGCAGCGGTTTTTCAAATAATTCGGTGACTTGCGACATTGTCCAGCGAGAAGTGTGAGCCATATTGATATACGTTTCGTTGTAAGTTTGGTGTAGACTCGTAAACCTAAATCTTTTTAATTTGGTTTACAAGTCGATTATGACAACGGACGATCTTGCTTTTGACCAACGCCATATCTGGCATCCATACACCTCGATGACCTCTCCTTTGCCGGTTTACCCGGTGGCTCGCGCCGAAGGTTGCGAACTGATTTTAGCCAGCGGTGAGAGACTGATTGACGGCATGTCATCCTGGTGGGCGGCGATCCATGGCTACAATCACCCGCAGTTGAACGCCGCGATGAAAACGCAGATTGATGCCATGTCGCATGTGATGTTTGGCGGTATTACCCATGCCCCAGCCATTACATTGTGTCGCCAGTTGGTGGACATGACACCCAAGGCGCTGGAGTGCGTTTTTCTCGCGGATTCAGGTTCGGTTGCCGTCGAAGTGGCAATGAAAATGGCGCTGCAATACTGGCAGGCAAAAGGCGAAGCGCGTCAGCGTTTCCTGACGTTTCGTAACGGCTATCACGGTGACACCTTCGGCGCCATGTCGGTCTGCGATCCCGACAACTCAATGCACAGCCTGTGGAAGGGTTATCTGCCAGAAAACCTGTTTGCGCCCGCCCCGCAAAGCCGCATGGGCGGCGAGTGGGACGAACTGGATATGGTACCGTTCGCCCGCCTGATGGCCGCGCATCGCCACGAGATAGCAGCGGTGATCCTTGAGCCAATCGTACAGGGCGCTGGCGGTATGCGCATGTATCATCCCGAATGGCTGAAGCGTATTCGCAAGATGTGTGACCGTGAAGGTATCCTGTTGATTGCCGATGAAATTGCCACCGGATTTGGTCGTACAGGTAAACTGTTTGCCTGTGAACATGCTGGTATTACGCCGGATATTTTGTGCCTCGGCAAAGCGTTAACCGGCGGCACGATGACCCTTTCCGCGACCCTGACCACCCGCCTGGTCGCAGAAACCATCAGCAACGGTGATGCTGGCTGCTTTATGCACGGCCCGACCTTTATGGGTAATCCGCTGGCCTGCGCCGTCGCCTCGGCCAGCCTGTCGCTGCTCAACACCGGCGAGTGGCGCTCACAGGTCGCGGCCATTGAAACGCAGTTGCGTGAAGAACTCCCCCCCGCAGCGGATTCCGACTATGTCGCCGACGTGCGCGTGCTTGGCGCTATTGGCGTCATTGAAACTACGCGTCCGGTGAATATGGCCGCATTACAGAAGTTCTTTGTCGAACAGGGCGTGTGGGTACGACCGTTTGGCAAGCTGATCTATCTGATGCCGCCGTACATTATTCAGCCCGAGCAGTTGCGCCGCCTGACGCAGGCCGTCAATGAGGCTGTGCGCCAGGCAACATTTTTTAGCGATTAATCAGCGGTAAGCTCTACAGTTTCTGGCTACACTTTTTGGCTAACGAGAGGAGTCAGCATGAAATTAATCAGCAACGATCTGCGCGATGGGGAAAAGCTACCGCATCGCCATGTCTTTAACGGCATGGGGTACGACGGGGATAATCTTTCGCCACATCTGGCATGGGATGATGTGCCCGCCGGAGCTAAAAGCTTTGTCGTGACCTGCTATGATCCTGATGCGCCTACCGGCTCCGGCTGGTGGCATTGGGTGGTGGTCAATCTGCCGGCGGATACCCGCGCACTACCGCAAGGGTATGGCTCCGGACGGGTTGCCCTGCCGGATGGGGTCATTCAAACCCGAACAGATTTCGGCAAAGCGGGCTATGGCGGTGCGGCACCACCGAAAGGCGAAACCCATCGCTATATATTTACGGTTCACGCGCTGGATGTGGAACGGATTGATGTCGATGAGAACGCCAGCGGCGCGATGGTCGGATTTAACGTCCATTTTCATTCGCTCGCCAGCGCATCGATTACGGCGATGTTTAGCTAAACGCAGCGCCGGATGTCGGCTTCGCCTCATCCGGCCTACGGGTTTCCTGGTTTCCCAGGCCGGATAAGCGTCAACGCATCCGGCAGGGTATTACAAAAACTCAGGTAACAATTTTAACAACGCACCCTGCGCTAACAGTTCGGTCGCACATTCAATATCCGGGGCGAAAAAACGGTCCTGCGTATAGTGCACAACCTGCTCACGCAGCGTCTGGCGCGCCTGCTCCAGTAGCGGACTTGAGGTTAATCCTTCACGTAGATCAATCCCCTGACAAGCCGCCAGCCACTCCACAGCAATCACGCCACGCGTATTCGCCGCCATCTCCCACAGTCTACGACCTGCTGCAGGTGCCATTGAGACATGATCTTCCTGATTTGCTGACGTGGGTAAACTATCCACGCTGTGTGGGTGCGCGAGGGCTTTATTCTCGCTCGCCAGCGCAGCTGCAGTCACCTGAGCAATCATAAAGCCGGAGTTAACCCCGCCATTTTTCACCAGGAAAGGCGGCAGTTGCGACATATGTTTATCCATCATCAACGCAATACGTCGCTCGGATAACGCCCCGATTTCGGCAATCGCCAGCGCCAGATTATCCGCTGCCATTGCCACCGGTTCAGCATGGAAGTTACCACCAGAAATAACATCACCTTCTTCGGCAAACACCAGCGGGTTGTCCGAAACGGCGTTGGCCTCCACCAGCAACACCTCCATGACCTGGCGCATTTGTGTCAGACAGGCTCCCATGACCTGAGGCTGGCAGCGCAGAGAATAGGGGTCCTGCACTTTTTCACAGTTGTGATGCGACTGTGAAAGTGCGCTGGAATCGGTCAGCACATGGCGATACAGCGTCGCGGCATCAATTTGTCCACGCTGTCCTCGTGCCGCATGAATACGGGCATCAAACGGACGACGCGAGCCTAATACCGCTTCGGTGGTCAGTGCCCCGCACACCGTCGCGGAAGCAAACAGCTCCTGCGCCTCAATCAACCCACGTAATGCAAAGGCGGTGGAAGCCTGGGTGCCATTCAGCAGCGCCAACCCTTCCTTCGCTTCCAGAGTAATCGGCTCCAGCCCGGCCTTCTTCAGCGCGTCTGCCGCCGGGAGCCATTCTCCCTGCCAGCGCGCCTTGCCTTCTCCCAACAGTGTCAGGGACATATGCGCCAGCGGGGCCAGGTCGCCCGATGCCCCCACCGATCCTTTCGCCGGAATGAGCGGGTACACCCCGGCGTTGACCAGCGCAATCAGCGCTTCAATGACGTTCAGGCGAATACCGGAAAAACCACGCGCCAGGCTGTTAATTTTCAGCACCATAATCAGGCGCACCATCGCATCATCTAACGCTTCGCCTACACCTGCTGCATGAGACAATACCAGCGAGCGCTGTAAATTTTGCAGATCGTCAGTCGCGATACGTGTCTGAGCCAGCAGCCCAAACCCGGTATTAATGCCATACGCCGTGCGGCCTTCCGCGACAATGCTATTGACGCAGGCGACGCTGGCATTAATTGCGTCAATCGCACTGGCATCGAGGCTCAGTTGAACCGGCTGTTGCCAGATATCGCGCAACTGCGCAAAGCTAAGGTGGCCAGGCGTTAAGGTAATTGTGTTCATATCAGCGTTTCCCCTGCGTGGCGGCAATCATCGGCAAATTCAGCCCTTCTTCGACGGCACATTCCACTGCAATGTCATACCCGGCATCGGCATGGCGCATGACACCTGTCGCCGGATCGTTATGTAATACCCGGGCAATACGTGCAGCAGCTTCATCAGAGCCATCACAAACAATCACCATGCCGGCATGTTGGGAGAACCCCATTCCAACGCCACCACCGTGGTGCAGTGATACCCAGGTCGCACCACTGGCGGTATTAAGCAGCGCATTCAGCAACGGCCAGTCGGATACCGCGTCAGAACCGTCGCGCATCGCTTCGGTTTCGCGGTTCGGGCTGGCAACAGAGCCTGAATCCAGATGGTCACGGCCGATGACGATAGGTGCAGACACTTCACCGCTGCGTACCATCTCATTAAATGCCAGACCCAGCTTTTGTCGCCATTCCAGACCAACCCAACAGATACGTGCCGGTAAGCCCTGGAAGTTGATCCGCTCACGTGCCATGTCCAGCCAGTGATGCAGATGCTTATCATCAGCCACGATCTCTTTCACTTTGGCATCGGTTTTATAAATATCCTGCGGATCGCCGGAAAGCGCTACCCAGCGGAACGGACCAATGCCGCGGCAGAACAACGGACGAATATAAGCAGGCACAAACCCTGGGAAATCAAAGGCGTTTTCCACCCCCATCTCTTTGGCCATCTGGCGAATGTTATTGCCGTAATCAAACGTCGGTACACCCATTTTGCTAAACGCCAGCATCGCTTCGACATGCGTTGCCATTGAACGTTTCGCCGCCTGTACCGTGCCCTGCGGATCGGATACCGCTTTCGCCTGATACTCTTCCCAACTCCAGCCGGACGGCAGATAACCGTGCAGCGGATCGTGGGCGCTGGTCTGGTCAGTGACCATATCCGGACGTACGCCGCGCTTAACCAGTTCCGGTACAATGTCAGCAGCGTTCGCGCACAATGCAATGGACACCGCTTTACCTTCGCGGGTGTATTTGTCGATACGCGCCAGCGCATCGTCCAGCGATGTCGCCTGCTCGTCCACGTAACGGGTACGCAGGCGGAAATCAATGCGGCTTTGCTGGCATTCAATATTCAGCGAGCATGCGCCCGCAAGCGTAGCAGCGAGCGGTTGCGCCCCGCCCATGCCGCCCAGCCCGGCAGTCAGAACCCAGCGTCCGCTCAGGCTGCCCTGATAATGCTGACGTCCAGCTTCAACGAAGGTTTCGTACGTCCCCTGCACGATGCCCTGACTGCCGATGTAGATCCAGCTCCCGGCAGTCATCTGGCCATACATCGCCAGCCCTTTGGCGTCCAATTCGTTAAAGTGTTCCCAGGTCGCCCAGTGCGGCACCAGGTTGGAGTTGGCAATCAGCACACGCGGTGCGTTGTCGTGGGTTTTGAACACGCCGACCGGTTTCCCGGACTGAACCAGCAGAGTTTCATCAGATTCCAGTTCGGTCAGTGCCTTGACGATGGCGTCATAGCACTCCCAGTCACGCGCGGCGCGGCCAATCCCGCCGTACACCACCAACTCATGCGGATTTTCCGCCACGTCAGGGTCCAGATTGTTCATTAACATGCGCAGCGGCGCTTCGGTCAGCCAGCTTTTGGCCGTTAAGGTAGTGCCGCGTGGGGCACGCACATCCTGCTGACGATACTTGCTGTGAGACATGACAAAAACTCCTCAGGCTGAATGTAGGCCGGATCAGGCGTGTATGCCGCCATCCGGCACAGCGCCTGATGGCGACGCTAACGCGTCTTATCAGGCCTACGATTAACGATCACATTAGCTAAAAGTATATACTTGTCTATACAATCAGGCGCAAGATCGCAATTAACAACTGAGCTACATTTTTGCCATACTGCGGCAGCAATCACGATTTTCAGGACATAAATCGCCCTTGCAGACGATAGCGGGAACCAGGGAAAAGTAAGCGGGCATGAGAGACAATAGAAGACGCCGACCAGGTCTTCCGGCGGATCAACAGGCAGGGATCGTGCTCCTTGATATGCAACAGCGCACACTCTTCCGCGCTGGCGCGTACCGCTTCGACAATATGTTCCCCTTCCGTCAAAGGGGCGATGAGTGACAGGTAAGCATGCGGTGTGGTCTGGCTGTAATCCTGCAACAGATACTCCGGCACAATCTCCGCATTCACGCAGCGATCTTCAATCTGCACCGGCAGCTCGTTCTCATAGTGCACCATGATGGAGTGAAAAATGGGGGTGCCTTCTTTGACGTTTAACGCCGTGGCTTGCTGCGCATTTGCCCGGGTTCTTTCCAGCGTCAGGACCTCACATCGATGCTGATGCTGGCGCGCATTAATTTCATCCGCGATGCTGCGGATTTCGAACAGCGCGGATTGACCTTTCGGTTCGGCGACAAATGTTCCCACCCCTTGCAAACGCACCAGCAATCCTTCATCCGTTAGCTCACGTAGTGCCCGGTTGATCGTCATACGGCTAAAACCATACTGCGCCACCAGTTCCGCCTCCGATGGGATACGATCGTGAGGTTGCCAGATACCGCTGGAAATCTTCTCACTGATCTCCATTTTGACCTTTTCGTAAAAAGGAGCCGGAGCAGTTTGGGGGCGGGTTCGGTGCATTCGTGAGCCTTCCTTAAGCTGAGAATTTTAATAAGTGCAGTTTACAGGTATAACCCGGACCTGATAAGCGCAATTCCCTCAGGCCTGTCAGTGCCACCAGTGTGCAATTTGCCAGCCTAAACGCGCCGCAACGCGTGCCGCCCTGCCATCGTCATCAAAACGCGGGTTAAACTCAACCATATCCACCGCCTGGAGTTTACCGCTGCGACAAAGGGGTTCAATGAGCCCCAACAACGTCGCCAGCGGGACACCCAACGCGGCAGGCGCGGATACGGCCGGCATTTCCCATACCGGTAATACGTCAAGATCGATAGTCAGATAGATGACGTCCATGTTTGCAACAAATTGCGCCAGCTGAGTCTGAGCCGTATGACAGTGCAGATCTTCCACCACGATGACCCCCAGCCGTTGCGCCTCATCCCACAAAGCCTGGGTATTCGCAGCCCGACTGACGCCCACGCAGGCGTAATGAAATTCACGCTGCTGTTGCTCACAGAGATGTGCCAGTTGACGAAACGGCGTACCGGATGTGGGTTGTTCGGCGTAGCGTAGATCCATGTGCGCATCGAGGTTAACAATCCCCACTTTTGCCTGCGGGAATGCATCCAACACCCCTGCACCATGAGCAAATGCCGTTTCGTGTCCCCCGCCCAACACGAAGGTACGCATATCCGCCTGCAGGCAACGCTGCACCGCTGTGCGCAGCGCCTGCTGAGCACCTTCAAGGTCGGGCGCCTGGGCCACAATGTTTCCCAAATCCACCAGCCGTTGATGGCCCGCGTGACTGGCTAAATTGGCCAGCGCTTTACGCAGCACATCGGGCGCACCAGCCGCCCCCATACGCCCCTGATTGCGCTTTACACCTTCATCACAGGCAAATCCGAGCAACGCAATCTGCTCACGGTACATTTCCGGTGTAAATGCCGGGCTAAGCGAAATGGTCTGAAACAGACGCAGCGCAGTCGGCGACTCAGCGCGGTCATCACGCCCCTGCCAGAGAGCAGGAGAAGCGGGTTGCCAGTTGGTCATGATGGTTGCCCTCTGAAAACGCGTTGATAGAGTGGGTTGCGACCGGGTTCATAGAGAATTTCGACCGGTAATTGTGCGTCCCACACAACAAAGTCGGCCACAAACCCGGCTTTCAGTTGTCCATGAGTGGCGTGACGACCCAGCGCGCGGGCAGCATGACGCGTTACCCCTGCCCATGCCTCTTCCGGCGTTAAGCCAAACTGTACACAGGCCATATTCATTGCCCAGTGCAGGCTAATAAACGGGCTGGTGCCTGGGTTGTAGTCGGTCGCCACCGCCATCGGAACCTGATACTGACGTAATAACTCAACTGGCGGACGCTGCTTCTCTTTGAGGAAATAAAAAGCGCCGGGCAATAGCACCCCAACCGTACCGTTTTGGCTCATCGCCGCTACGCCCGCTTCGTCCAGATATTCAATGTGATCGGCTGATAATCCGTGGTAGCGGCTAACCAGTTGCGCCCCGCCCAGTAATGACAGTTGTTCGACATGACCTTTAACCGGGATGCCCAACGCCTGCGCGGCCTGAAATACGCGTTCGCTCTGCGCCAGCGTAAAGCCCACGGTTTCACAGAACAGATCAACGGTTTCAAACAATCCCTGTTCCCACAACTGCGGCAAAATCGTTTCGCAAACCAGCGTAATGTAGCTATCGGGATCATCGCGATACTGCGCCGGTGTGGCATGTGCAGCTAACAGCGTTGGGCTTATTTCGACGGTGTTTTCTGCTGCCAGCGCAGCCACGACGCGTAAAATTTTCTCTTCTGTCGTCAAATCCAGGCCGTAGCCCGATTTGATTTCCAGCAACGTAACGCCTTCTTTGATCAACCGTTCCATTCGCCCCTGCGCCAGCTGTAAGAGCTGCTCATCGGAGGCGCTGCGCGTCGCCGTAACGGTGGCATTGATCCCTCCCCCCTGAGCACTGATCTGTTGGTATGAAACACCGTTTAGCCGCTGTTCCCATTCACCGGCACGATTACCACCAAACACCAGGTGCGTATGGCAATCAATCAGACCCGGCGTAATCAATCGTCCTTGCATATCAAGGGTATTATCGTGTGTAAGGTATAACGACGACTCAGGCACAATGTCCCGAATCTTACCCTGACGGACGATTAGCGCATGGCCATCCACCAGCCCATACGGAGTATCACGTTCAGGATCCATGGTCGCCAGGCGGACATTACGCCAGATAGCATCATCAGGGAAAAATTGCTGCATTCGACTCACCACTTGTCATAGGTTGTATAGACATTTATTTTGCATCCTGTGGATGTTGTCAACCTGAAGGACCAAAATTGTTATCTAATTGTGATATAAGGACTCTCTACACCCGACATTGCTGCTATAAAAAACAACTTTTTACCTTTTCACCTTCCCGTTTCGCTCAACTTAGTATAAAAAAGCAGGCTTCAATGGATAACTTTCAAAGCCCGGAGCAACCTGTGAACATTTCATCAGTTTCCCGTCTGGCGCTGGCAATGGCTTTTGGCGTGACGCTGACAGCCTGTAGCTCTACACCGCCCGATCAACGTCCTTCCGATCAGACCGCGCCTGGAACGTCTATGCGCCCGATTCTGTCGGCAAATGAAGCGAAAAATTTTGTCGCTGCACATTATTTTTCAGCTCTGACGCCAAACACTGCGCCATGGAGTCCTTCCTCTATTTCCCTGCCCGCCCAGCCTGACTTTGTCGTTGGCCCCGCAGGAACTCAAGGCGTTACCCATACCAGTATTCAGGCGGCAGTTGATGCGGCAATCATCAAACGCACCAATAAACGTCAGTACATCGCCATCATGCCTGGCGAGTATCAGGGCACGGTCTATATTCCGGCCGCGACAGGAAGCCTGACGCTCTACGGTATGGGCGAAAAACCGCTTGATGTGAAAATTGGCCAGGCGATTGATGGCGAAATGAGTACCGCAGACTGGCGTCGTACGGTGAACCCTGGCGGAAAATATATGCCGGGTAAACCTGCGTGGTATATGTATGATAATTGCCAGAATAAGCGTGGCACAAACATCGGCGTGATGTGTTCTGCGGTTGTCTGGTCGCAAAACAATGGTCTGCAGTTGCAGAACCTGACCATCGAAAATAACCTCGGTGACAGCGTTGATGCGGGTAACCACCCGGCCGTCGCACTGCGTACCGATGGCGATAAAGTGCAGATCGACAAGGTCAATATTCTGGGACGTCAGAACACCTTCTTCGTAACCAATAGCGGCGTGCAAAACCGTCTGGAAAACGATCGTCAGCCGCGTACGCTGGTGACGAACAGCTACATTGAAGGCGATGTGGATATGGTTTCTGGTCGCGGTGCTGTAGTGTTCGATAACACCGATTTCCGCGTAGTAAACTCCCGCACCCAGCAGGAAGCCTACGTATTTGCGCCAGCAACCCTGTCGAATATTTACTACGGTTTCCTCGCCACCAATAGCCGCTTTACCGCAGCAGGCGATGGCGTCGCGCAGTTGGGCCGCTCGCTGGATGTCGATTCCAACACTAACGGTCAGGTGGTTATTCGCGACAGCGTGATCAACGAAGGCTTTAACATGGCAAAACCCTGGGCTGACAGCGTTATCTCAAAACGACCGTTTGCCGGGAACACCGGTGCGGAAGATGACAAAGGTGAAATTCAGCGCAACCTGAACGACACCAACTTCAACCGCATGTGGGAGTACAACAACCGCGGTATTGGCAGCAAAGTGGTTGCAGTACCTAAGCAGTAAACGTCATTAGGCCCGGTAAGCGGATGCGCCGACCGGGCAGTGTGCCGGACAGTGGTTTACATGCCCTGTCCGGCCTACAAAACGAATAACGAATTAGTACGCGTTAACCACCACCCACATTGGGCCCTGGCCTACCGCATAGCGTCCTTTCTCTGCCAGCAATCCCTGTTCACCCGCAATTTCATACACCGCAATATGGTGGGACTTCTGCCCTGCGGCAATCAGGTATTTCCCGCTGTGGTCGATATTAAAACCGCGCGGCTGTGTTTCAGTAGGCTGGAAGCCTTCTTTCGTCAGCACACTTCCATCTTCTGATACGTTGAATACCGTAATCAGGCTGGCGGTACGGTCACAGGCATACAGATGACGACCATCTGGCGTAATATGGATATCTGCCGCCCAGCGGGTATCAGAGAAATCAGCAGGCATCATATCCAGCGTCTGTACACACTCAATTTTGCCGTACGGATCTTTCAGTTCCCAAACATCGACTGAACTGTTCAACTCATTCACGCAGTAGGTATATTGCTGATTCGGATGGAACACCATATGACGCGGACCTGCACCTTCAACGGTAGTCACTTCCGCGGGTTCCTGTGCAACCAAATGGCCATCATCACTGACGGTGAACAGGCAGATACGATCCTGTTTCAACGCAGGAACCCACAACGTACGGTTATCTGGTGAGATATTGGCCGAGTGACAGCCATCCAGACCTTCAACCACGTCAACCAATTCCACCGGCAGGCCATCCTCCAGACGCGTGACGCTCACACTACCCGCGTTATAAGAGCCGACAAATACGAAACGCCCTTGATGATCGGTCGAAATATGCGTCGGGCTCCCTGGCAGTGCAGATTCCGCAGCGAATGTCAGTGCACCGTCATCAGGTGCGATACGGTATGCCAGCACCCGAAACTCCGGACGCACACCGACATAGAGGTAGCGTTTATCCGGGCTGACAACCATCGGCTGTACCTGACCCGGTACATCAACCACCTGCGTCAGCGTCAGTGAACCATCGTGATTCAGGCCCCAGACGTGAATTTGCTGACTCTCAGGGCTGGCGGTATAAACGGTTTGCTTCATGAAAACTCCTTTGCTTTTGGCAGGTGGCTGCAATGGCCTGACACACGCCTAAGGTAGACGCTTTTATCGGTGAATGCTTAATTAAGGCTCAGAATTTTGTCCGGCCCCCGACTCGGTGTACCATTCTGACAGACAAAATTCTCAACCTTCATCTGGAAAAACCTATGACCGCACGCGTGATTGCCCTGGATTTAGACGGTACGTTGCTGACCCCGAAAAAAACCTTGCTGCCATCCTCTCTCGAGGCGCTCTCTCGCGCCAGAGAAGCAGGCTACCAACTTATCATTGTCACGGGTCGCCATCACGTTGCTATTCATCCTTTTTATCAGGCACTGGCGCTGGATACACCTGCAATTTGCTGCAACGGCACCTATTTGTATGATTATCAGGCGAAAAAGGTACTGGAATCCGATCCCCTTCCGGTTAACCAGGCGTTGCAGTTGATCGATATGCTGAATGAACATCAAATCCACGGGCTGATGTATGTTGACGAGGCCATGCTGTATGAACGCCCGACCGGGCATGTCGAGCGTACCGCAAACTGGGCGCAAACTCTGCCGCCGGAACAGCGTCCTACCTTCACTCAGGTACCGTCTCTGGCACAGGCCGCGCATGACGTGAATGCCGTGTGGAAATTTGCCCTGACTGACGAAGATATTCCAAAGCTGCAGCAATTTGGTAAACATGTTGAACAGCAGTTAGGGCTGGAGTGTGAGTGGTCCTGGCACGATCAGGTTGACGTGGCCCGTAAAGGCAACAGCAAAGGACGACGCCTTGCCCAGTGGATTGAAGCGCAAGGTGGATCAATGGAAAACGTGATCGCCTTTGGCGATAACTTTAATGATATCAGTATGCTGGAAGCCGCGGGCACCGGCGTGGCGATGGGAAATGCCGATGACGCGGTCAAAGCCCGCGCCAATATTGTCATTGGCGACAATACCACCGACAGCATCGCCAAATTTATCTATTCTCAGTTGCTGTAATCAGGCGGTAATCGATACGCTCTTAATTTGGGCGTACAACCACAGGCCAGGCTTGATGCCAAGTTCATCCCTGGCCCATGGGCTGATTCTCGCCCACAGCGTTTTCCCGCCCACTTCAAGCTGTACTTCTACCTGTCCGTTGTCGTCATAGCATGACGCCACCTTTGCCCGTAGTACGTTACGAATACTGGTCTGCTGCGGCGGTTGTAATACCAGCGAAACATCAGATGCCTGAATCCTGATACGCAATGCGGTTTGCAGCGGTTTATCCAGCTTATTGACCCACAGATGCTGATCGCCCAGCGCCAGCGCTGTCATCGCATAATGCGGGTGATGTTCCAGTACGTTAACTTTCAGTATGCTGCTCTGCTGCTCTTTCGGTAGCCAGGGATGCATCACACTGCTTCCCCAGACATCTTCCAGCGAACCAAACGCTTTCACCTGCCCGTTTTCCAGCACCATCACTTTGTCCGCCAGGTGCAAAATTTCATCGAGCGAGTGGCTGACATACAACATGGGAATATTAATTTCGCGCGCCAGCCGCTGCAGATAAGGCAACAACTCACGTTTACGTGGAATGTCCAGCGAGGCTAACGGCTCATCGAGCAGCAACAATTCGGGTGCGGTCAGTAACGCGCGACCAATAGCAACACGCTGCTTTTCGCCACCAGACAGGCCGCTAGGTAGACGGTCGAGCAAAGGCTCTATGCCCAGCAATGCCACCAGCTTATCAAACTGTCCGGCCATGCTTTTCGCCATACCATAACGCAGATTACCGCGCACTTTGTAATGCGGGAACAGACGCGCATCCTGAAAAACATAGCCCACCCGGCGTTTTTCAGGCGTCAGGCAGATACCGTTTTCAACGTCATTCAGTACCCGACCGTTGAGCACAATGCGCCCGGACTGTGGTTGGGTCAGGCCACTGATAGCATTAATCAGCGATGTTTTGCCCGCACCAGAGACACCAAAAATAGCGGTGATACCGCTGGCTGGCAGCGTTTCGTTGAGCGTCAGACAGTGGGTTCCCAGCGTCTGGGAGAAATTAAGTTCCAGCATAATTATCGCCCCGTCCGCTCACGGCTAATTCGCGCCAGCCACTCAGAAATGAGCAGCGAAATCAGCGCCAGCACAATAGAAATAATGCATAACCTTGCCGCCGCACTTTCGCCGCCCGGCGTCTGGATGAGGGTGTACATTGCCGAAGGAATGGTGCGCGTTTCGCCAGGGATATTTGAAACAAAAGTAATGGTTGCGCCGAATTCACCGAGTGAACGCGCGAACGCCAGCACCGTACCGACAATTATGCCAGGCAGCATCAACGGTAAGGTAATGGTCATGAATACGCGCCAGCGCCCGGCTCCCAGCGTTCGGGCCGCTTGCTCCAGCTTGACGTCTACGCCTTCAAGCGCCAGACGTATTGCCCGCACCATAAGAGGAAAAGACATTACCGCTGCGGCCAGAACCGCACCACGCCAGCTAAACGCAAACGTGATACCGAACCAGTCATATAACCACTCGCCAATAAATCCGCGCCGCCCCATAGCCACCAGCAGCAGGTACCCCACCACGACCGGAGGCAGCACCAGCGGCAAGTGCAATACGCTGTCGAGCAACGCTTTGCCCGGGAACTTACAGCGTACCAGTAACCAGGCAAAGAAGATCCCAAACGGCAGGCTAAACAACACGGCCAGGGAAGAAACTTTCAGGCTCAGTAAGACAGCCTGCCATTCTGGATCAGTCAGTATCATTACTTGGTCGTAAATCCATAACGTTTGAAGATTTCAGAAGCCTGCGGTCCCTTCAGGTAATCATAGAACGCGCTGACCGTTGCGTTGGCGTGCCCATCAACAACCGCGATAGGGTATTCCACTTTTTTATGTGAGTCTTCCGGGAAGGTCGCCACAACTTTTACGCCTTTGCTGGCTACGGCATCAGAACCGTAGACAATGCCCAGAGGGGCTTCGTTGCGTTCAACCAGCGCCAATGCGCCACGAACATCTTCAGCCGGTGCCAATTTCGGTGCCAGGGTATCCCATGCACCCAATTTTTGCAGCGCTTCTTTCGCGTAAATACCTGCCGGAACATGTTCCGGGTCGCCTACGGCCAGACGCCCGCCGTTCAACAGGCTGGTCCAGTTGGTTTTGCTGTCGATGGTGAAGTCTTTCTGTGCACTGGCTTTCGGCGCGACAACGACCAGACTGTTACCGAGCAGCGTTTTGCGCGTTGCGGTATCGATAGACTTTTTATCTACCGCGTAATCCATCCATTTCTGATCGGCTGAAATAAACAGATCGGCGGGTGCGCCTGCTTCAATCTGGCGTGCCAGCGTAGAAGAAGAGGCAAAAGAGGAGACAACATCAACATTCTTCTCTTTTTTATATTCTGCGGCAATGTCCTGCATCGCGTTCGTTAACGACGCCGCTGCAAACACTGTGATTTTACCTTCATCCGCCAGTGCATGTCCGGCAACAGAAAGAGAAAGTGTTGCCCCTGCAAACAAGCGTAACCATGTACGTGCCATCTGTAACTCCTTTGAGTTTCGTTATGTAGGCGCAAATATAACGATTAAATCAGGATTTTCCCAGTGGTTATTACTACCAATTAGAGGTTACACAAAGAAAATATCGGCAGGGAAAGCAGGATCTTGAGGAACTAACGCAGTTTGATAATGAGCAATAAAAAACGCCCGGCTAAGCGGGCGTTCGGGGAATCAATGGTTCTGTCTGGATTGGTCTTTCTGACCGATACCGGAAAAAATGTTGAACACTTCACCCAGTCCGTAAATCAGTCCCAGAATGATGGCCATTACCACAGGTACCATGATTACGGCGAATACCAGACTTTTCAATAACTCTAACATGGTCAACTCCAGATATAGTCCTTAGTTGTATTCTAACCACATAACACAGAAAAGCACTCCCCTTTTGTGCGGTCGGCTTTGCTCGGGCGCGGTTTTCCGTCACAATACCCTTTTTTGCCAGGAGCTTGTTATGCAGGCCGAAATCCTACTTACACTGAAACTTCAGCAAAAACTGTTTGCCGATCCCCGCCGCATTTCTCTGCTTAAGCACATTGCGCTTTCCGGCTCCATCAGTCAGGGCGCGAAGGATGCAGGTATCAGTTATAAAAGCGCCTGGGACGCGATTAACGAAATGAACCAGCTGAGTGAGCAGACACTGGTAGAGCGCGCCACCGGTGGCAAAGGCGGCGGCGGTGCAGTGTTAACCCGCTACGGCCAGCGCCTGATTCAGTTATACGATCTGCTGGCGCAAATTCAGCAAAAAGCCTTCGATGTCCTGAGCGATGACGATGCGGTTCCACTGAATAGCTTGCTGGCGGCCATCTCCCGCTTCTCACTGCAAACCAGTGCGCGTAACCAATGGTTTGGCACCATCACCGCACGCGACCACGACCAGGTGCAACAGCATGTTGACGTCCTGCTGGCCGATGGCGAAACCCGGCTGAAAGTCGCGATTACCGCGCAAAGCGGTGAACGTCTGGGGCTTGATGAAGGCAAAGAAGTCTTGATCCTGTTGAAAGCACCGTGGGTGGGGATCACCCAGGATGATGCTATTGCTCAGGCCGCCGATAACCAATTGCAAGGCACCATCAGCCATATTGAACGCGGGAGCGAGCAGTGTGAAGTGTTAATGACCTTGCCGGATGGACAAACACTGTGCGCCACCGTGCCGACTGACGATGCGCTATCACTGCAAGAAGGCGCGAATGTCACTGCCTATTTCAACGCGGATAGAGTGATTATCGCCACACTGTGCTAAATCTTTAAGCCCGCTTCGCCTGATGGCGCTGCGCTTATCAGGCCCACGTTCAGGCCGGATAAGGTACCCGCGCTGCCATCCGGCAACAAACTGCATTGACATTCCCGCCCGGACAAAGTATCCCTGTCATTCATCGCTGCAAAAAATGGGATGCAAAATGTCATCGTTGCAAATTTCGCAAGGCACGTTTCGTCTGAGTGATACCAAAACGCTTCAGCTGAATTCGTTGACGTTAAACGCGGGTGATAGCTGGGCGTTTGTGGGGTCTAACGGCAGCGGAAAATCCGCACTGGCGCGTGCGCTCGCCGGAGAATTGCCGTTACTAAAAGGCGAACGCCACAGCCAGTTCACGCGTATAACCCGTCTCTCCTTTGAGCAGCTACAAAAGCTGGTCAGCGACGAATGGCAGCGTAACAACACCGATCTTCTGAGCCCAGGTGAAGACGATACCGGGCGCACCACCGCGGAAATTATTCAGGATGAGGTCAGCGACCCTGCTCGCTGTGCCGCCCTGGCGCAGCAGTTTGGTATTACCTCACTGCTCAGCAGACGTTTCAAATATCTTTCCACTGGCGAAACGCGGAAAACTCTGCTCTGTCAGGCACTGATGTCTGAACCCGATTTACTGATCCTTGATGAACCCTTTGACGGGCTGGATGTGGCTTCACGTCACCAGTTGGCAGAGCTGCTCGCAGCGTTACATCTGGCCGGTTTTACGTTAGTGCTGGTGCTAAACCGCTTTGATGAGATCCCCGATTTTGTGCAATATGCTGGCGTACTCGCCGATTGCACATTGACAGAAACCGGTGAAAAAACGGGTCTTCTGCAACAAGCGTTAATCGCCCAACTTGCGCATAGTGAACGGCTTGATGGTATTACCCTCCCCGAACCGGATGAACCTTCCGTACGCCGCATATTGTCTGAGAACGAACCGCGGATTATGCTCAACGACGGGGTCGTTTCCTATAACGATCGCCCTATTCTTCATCATCTGAGCTGGCGGGTAAACCCAGGGGAACACTGGCAGATTGTCGGTCCCAACGGGGCGGGAAAATCAACGCTACTCAGTTTAATTACCGGCGATCATCCGCAGGGCTATAGCAATGATTTGACGCTGTTTGGCCGTCGTCGGGGTAGCGGCGAAACTATCTGGGATATTAAAAAGCACATTGGCTACGTCAGCAGCAGCCTGCATCTGGATTACCGGGTGAGCACCACGGTGCGTAACGTCATTCTCTCAGGCTACTTCGATTCAATCGGTATTTATCAGGCCGTATCAGACAGACAACACAAGCTGGTGCAACAGTGGCTGGATATTCTGGGAATGGATAAGCGCACTGCTGACGCCCCTTTCCACAGCCTTTCCTGGGGGCAGCAGCGCCTGGCGCTGATCGTCCGCGCGTTAGTGAAACACCCTACGCTATTGATCCTTGATGAACCCTTGCAAGGTCTGGACCCGCTAAACCGCCAGTTGATCCGCCGCTTCGTTGATGTTCTGATCGGTGAAGGCGAAACCCAATTGCTGTTTGTTTCTCACCATGCTGAAGATGCACCCGCCTGCATTACCCACCGACTGGAGTTCGTACCAGAAAACGATATCTACACCTATCGGCAATCATCCCTGCGTTAGTTTTCATACCTGGGCGCGTTAATGCGCCCTTTTTTAGGCCTGATTTTTCAGATAAAATCTGCAATCATTAAATAACATAATGATTTAAAATCAAAAAACACAGCTCAGGTGTTAAGAATTTGCTTGTGTAAACGATTCCACTAATTTATTCCATGTCACACTTTTCACAACTTTGTTATGCTATCTTCATTACATGATATAGGCATAACGGAGCGAATTATGAGAGTATTGGTTACAGGTGGTAGCGGTTACATTGGGAGCCACACTTGTGTGCAGTTGCTTAAGAATGGCCACGACGTCGTGATCCTTGATAACCTCTGCAACAGTAAGCGCAGCGTACTGCCCGTTATTGAGCGTTTAGGTGGAAAACATCCGACCTTCGTCGAAGGTGATATCCGTAACGAAGCGCTGATCACCGAAATCCTGCACGATCATGCCATCGATACGGTCATCCACTTTGCTGGTCTGAAGGCCGTCGGCGAATCCGTTGCTAAGCCGCTGGAGTACTATGACAACAACGTCAACGGCACTCTGCGTCTGGTCAATGCGATGCGCGCCGCCAACGTGAAAAACTTCATATTCAGCTCCTCCGCCACAGTCTATGGCGATCAGCCGCAAATTCCTTACGTTGAAAGCTTCCCGACCGGCACACCACAAAGTCCATACGGAAAAAGTAAGCTGATGGTCGAGCAGATCCTGACCGATCTGCAAAAAGCACAACCTGAGTGGAGCATTGCGTTGCTACGCTATTTCAATCCGGTTGGCGCACATCCATCAGGGGACATGGGCGAAGACCCGCAAGGCATCCCTAACAATCTGATGCCTTACATCGCGCAGGTTGCCGTGGGCCGCCGTGAGTCTCTGGCCATTTTTGGTAATGACTACCCTACCGAAGACGGTACCGGCGTTCGCGATTACATCCACGTGATGGATCTTGCCGACGGTCACGTTGTCGCCATGGAAAAACTGGCAGGCAAGCAAGGGGTACATATTTACAACCTTGGCGCTGGCGTTGGTAGCAGCGTACTGGATGTGGTAAACGCCTTCAGCAAAGCCTGCGGTAAACCAGTGAACTATCATTTTGCTCCGCGCCGCGACGGCGATCTGCCTGCCTACTGGGCTGATGCCAGCAAAGCAGACCGCGAACTTAACTGGCGCGTGACGCGTACACTGGATGAAATGGCACAAGATACCTGGCACTGGCAATCACGCCATCCACAGGGATATTCGGATTAAGGACACGTCATGACGCAATTCAACCCTGTCGATCATCCACACCGCCGATTTAACCCGCTCACCGGGCAGTGGATCCTCGTTTCGCCGCATCGTGCAAAACGTCCCTGGCAAGGGGCGCAGGAAACGCCATCTAAACAGGTTCTGCCCGCGCATGATCCGGACTGCTTCCTGTGTGCAGGCAATACACGCGTTACCGGCGATAAAAACCCCGATTACACGGGAACCTACGTTTTTACCAACGATTTTGCCGCGCTGATGTCTGATACCCCGGATGCTCCCGACAGCCATGATCCATTAATGCGTTGCCAGAGCGCACGCGGTACCAGCCGCGTGATCTGCTTCTCGCCCGATCACAGCAAAACACTGCCAGAGCTCAGCGTACCCGCGCTGACCGAAATCGTGAAAACGTGGCAGGAACAAACCACAGATTTAGGGAAAACCTATCCCTGGGTGCAGGTATTTGAAAACAAAGGTGCGGCGATGGGATGTTCAAACCCGCACCCGCACGGACAGATTTGGGCCAACAGTTTCCTGCCCAACGAAGTCGAACGTGAAGACCGTCTGCAAAAAGCGTACTTTGCCGAGCAGGGCACGCCAATGCTGCTGGATTATGTCCGGCGTGAACAGGCAGACGGCAGCCGTACGGTAGTAGAAACCGAACACTGGCTGGCAGTAGTGCCCTATTGGGCGGCATGGCCATTCGAAACACTGCTGCTGCCGAAAGCACATGTCCTGCGAATTACCGATTTGACCGACGAACAGCGAACTGACCTGGCGCTGGCGTTGAAAAAACTGACCAGTCGTTATGACAACCTGTTCCAGTGCTCTTTCCCCTACTCTATGGGCTGGCACGGCGCACCGTTTAACGGCGAAGAGAATGACCACTGGCAGTTGCACGCACACTTTTATCCACCTCTGCTGCGTTCCGCGACCGTACGTAAGTTTATGGTTGGTTACGAAATGCTGGCGGAGACCCAACGCGATCTGACAGCAGAACAAGCGGCAGACCGTTTGCGTGCGGTCAGCGACACCCATTTTCGCGAATCCGGAGTTTAAATAATGAGTCTGAAAGAAAAAACACAATCTCTGTTTGCTGAATCGTTTGGCTACCCTGCCACCCATACTATTCAGGCACCCGGTCGTGTAAACCTGATCGGCGAACACACTGATTATAATGACGGCTTCGTCCTGCCGTGCGCCATCGACTATCAAACGGTTATCAGTTGTGCCCCCCGCGATGATCGCACCGTTCGTGTGATTGCGGCGGATTACGACAATCAGATAGATGAATTCTCTCTTGATGCGCCGATTATCGCCCACGAAACCCAGCAGTGGTCAAACTACGTGCGCGGCGTCGTGAAGCATCTACAAAAGCGCAATAACGCCTTTGGCGGCGCGGATCTGGTGATCAGCGGCAATGTGCCGCAAGGTGCGGGCTTAAGCTCTTCTGCCTCGCTGGAAGTGGCCGTAGGTACTGTGTTCCAACAGCTTTATCACATGCCACTCGACGGCGCACAGATTGCCCTGAATGGCCAGGAAGCGGAAAACCAGTTTGTCGGCTGCAACTGCGGCATTATGGACCAACTCATCTCTGCACTGGGCAAGAAAGACCATGCGCTACTGATCGACTGCCGTACGCTGGGCACCAAAGCTGTTTCCATGCCGGAAGGTGTGGCGGTAGTGATCATCAACAGCAACTTTAAACGTACATTGGTTGGCAGTGAGTACAACACCCGTCGCGAACAGTGTGAAACCGGTGCGCGCTTCTTCCAACAACCCGCGCTGCGTGATGTCAGCCTTGAGGCCTTTAACGCGGTCGCACATGAACTGGATCCCATCGTTGCCAAACGTGTTCGCCATGTGATCACAGAAAACGCCCGCACGGTTGAAGCCGCAGCGGCTCTGGAGAAAGGCGATCTGCAACGTATGGGCCAGCTGATGGCTGAATCTCACGTTTCAATGCGCGATGACTTCGAAATCACCGTGCCACAAATTGATACGCTGGTCGAGATTGTTAAAGCAACTATCGGCGATAAAGGCGGTGTACGTATGACCGGTGGCGGCTTCGGCGGCTGCATCGTGGCGTTGATCCCACAAGATTTGGTTCCTGCCGTACAGCAGGCTGTCGCTGAACAGTACGAAGCGAAAACCGGTATCAAGGAAACCTTTTACGTCTGCAAACCTTCACAAGGAGCCGGACAGTGCTAAACGAAATTCCCGTAATGGCGCCCGACGGCCAACCGTTTCGCCTGCTCACCCTGCGTAATGACGCGGGGATGGTAGTCACGCTGATGGATTGGGGCGCGACGCTGCTTTCTGCCCGTATCCCGCTTAGCGATGGTAGCGTGCGAGAAGCATTACTCGGCTGCGCCAGCCCGGAGCAATACCCACAACAGGCCGCATTTTTAGGCGCATCCATCGGCCGCTATGCTAACCGTATCGCAGACAGCCGTTATACCTATGCCGGTGAAACCGTTGCGTTACTGCCAAGCCAGGGTGACAACCAGTTGCATGGTGGGCCGGACGGTTTCGATAAACGCCGCTGGCAGATAGTGGATCAAAATGATCGTCAGGTGCTGTTTGCCTTAACCTCTGACGATGGCGACCAGGGTTTTCCGGGTCACCTCTGCGCCACCGCGCAATATCGCCTGACCGATGATAACCGTATTTCGATTACCTACCGTGCGACGGTGGATAAGCCCTGCCCGGTAAATTTGACGAATCACGTTTATTTCAATCTTGACGGCGACAAAACGGATATCCGTCAGCATACGTTGCAGATTCTGGCCGATACGTACCTGCCGGTTGATGAAATGGGTATCCCGCATGACGGACTGAAACCCGTGGCTGGCACCTCGTTCGATTTCCGGGCACCTAAACGCATCGACAGCGAATTTCTGGCCGATGACGATCAGCGCAAGGTGAAAGGTTACGACCACGCTTTCTTGTTGCAGGCGCAAGGCGATGCCCGCAAACCGGTCGCTATAGTTTGGTCCCAGGATGAAAAACTGCAAATGGAGGTATACACCTCTGCCCCGGCATTGCAGTTCTATTCCGGTAACTTCCTCGGCGGCACGCCCTCCCGTGGACCTGAAGTCTATGCCGACTGGCAAGGACTGGCGCTGGAAAGTGAATTTCTGCCTGACAGCCCAAATCATCCAGAATGGCCGCAACCAGATTGCTTTCTGCGACCGGGTGAAGAGTACACTAGCCTGACCGAATACCGGTTTATTCCTGCCTGACAGTTTACCGTGACGAGCTGATACCCGGCTCGTCATTTATCCCCTCTCGGGATCCGCTCAAAACCACACCACTCAAAGACAAAATCGCAACCTTGAGTTCGCAAGAACCTTACACTGCGCCGCTATTTTCGCTATGGTTATGCGTAAGCATTGCCGCTGGTGCATTACGGCAATATAATGATAATTATTATCATTCAATATGATTCATAGGAGTGAGTGTATGGCTGTAACTAAGCTGGTTCTGGTACGTCACGGTGAAAGTCAGTGGAACAACGAAAACCGTTTTACCGGTTGGTATGATGTTGACCTGTCTGAGAAAGGCGTGGGCGAAGCAAAGGCGGCAGGTAAACTGCTGAAAGAGGAAGGCTACAGCTTCGATTTTGCTTATACCTCTGTGCTGAAACGTGCCATCCACACCCTGTGGAATGTCCTGGACGAACTGGATCAGGCCTGGCTGCCCGTTGAGAAATCCTGGAAACTGAACGAACGTCATTACGGCGCGCTACAGGGGCTGAACAAAGCCGAAACCGCTGAGAAATACGGTGACGAGCAGGTTAAGCAATGGCGTCGTGGTTTTGCGGTAACCCCGCCGGAACTGACTAAAGATGACGAGCGCTATCCGGGTCAAGATCCGCGTTATGCCAAACTGACGGACAAAGAACTTCCGGTCACCGAAAGCCTGGCACTGACTATCGATCGCGTTATCCCTTACTGGAATGAAACCATTCTGCCGCGCATGAAAAGCGGTGAGCGCGTCATTATTGCCGCTCACGGTAACTCCCTGCGTGCGCTGGTGAAATACCTGGATAATATGGGTGAAGATGAAATTCTTGAACTGAACATCCCGACGGGTGTACCGCTGGTGTATGAGTTCGACGAAAACTTCAAGCCGATCAAACATTACTATCTGGGTAACGCTGACGAGATCGCAGCAAAAGCCGCAGCGGTAGCCAACCAGGGTAAAGCGAAGTAATTTTCATCCCGGTTCAAACGAAAAAAGCGTGGAATGCTCCACGCTTTTTTTATTGCCGGATGGCTGCGTTGCCTTATCCGGCCTACCGAGCGTAGCCCGGATAAGTTTTTTACCCGCGACGCGCTTTAACCGCATCCGCCAGCTGGCGCAGCACAGCATCGGTATCTTCCCAACCAATGCAGGCATCAGTGATGCTCTTGCCGTAGGTCAGCGGTTCACCGCTATCCGGGTTCTGATTACCTTCGACCAGATGGCTTTCGATCATCACACCAATAATGGCTTTCTCGCCGCCGGCAACCTGTCCACAAACATCGCTGGCTACATCCATCTGCTTTTTGAACTGCTTGCTGGAGTTGGCATGGCTAAAGTCGATCATCACCTGCGCAGACAGACCCGCTTTGACCAGACCTTCTTTTACGTCTGCGACGTGCTGAGCGCTGTAGTTTGGCTCTTTGCCACCACGCAGAATGATATGACAATCACCGTTACCACTGGTATTTACAATGGCGGAGTGACCCCATTTGGTCACGGACAGGAAGCAGTGTGGTGCGCCTGCGGCGTTAATGGCATCAATGGCAACTTTGATTGTGCCATCGGTACCGTTTTTAAAACCAACCGGACAGGAAAGACCAGACGCCAGCTCACGGTGCACCTGAGACTCAGTGGTACGCGCGCCAATTGCGCCCCAGCTCATCAGATCCGCAAGATATTGCGGGGTGATCATATCCAGAAACTCACCCGCAGCCGGCAATCCGCTGTCGTTGATATCCAGCAGCAATTTACGTGCGATGCGCAGGCCATCGTTGATCTGGAAGCTGTTGTCCATATGTGGATCGTTGATAAGCCCTTTCCAGCCGACGGTGGTACGCGGTTTTTCAAAGTAAACGCGCATGACGATTTCAAGCTCGCCTTTCAACTCTTCGCGCAGCGCCAGAAGACGTGCGGCATACTCTTTAGCGGCAGCCGGATCATGAATTGAGCACGGTCCAATAACAACCAACAGGCGATCGTCATTCCCTTTCAGAATTTTATGAATCGCCTTACGGGCATGCGCAACCGTATTTGCGGCATTTTCAGTAGCGGGGAATTTTTCCAGCAGTGCAACCGGGGGTAATAACT
Organism: Citrobacter sp. Igbk 14; assembly: GCF_028069825.1. Taxonomy (NCBI): domain Bacteria; kingdom Pseudomonadati; phylum Pseudomonadota; class Gammaproteobacteria; order Enterobacterales; family Enterobacteriaceae; genus Citrobacter; species Citrobacter sp. Igbk 14. The sequence continues at coordinate 14,125 of NZ_JANEWM010000019.1, read as the reverse complement.
CGTTGATCTCTTTAATGCGTAAATCGTCGTTCTGATAATTCATGATTATTCCAGCGTAGCCATACTTATATAAATGAATGCAATCCCCCCAATCTATATCTTCAGTCATAAAGTGTAAACGGGGTTTTACAGTACGAACCGTGTTATCCCGGGATTAAGCAAAAAAACGCAAGAATGTAGCGAATAGTGAGATCCAGACCGCAAATCCCAACTGTAATTGCGGCTTTTATTATTATTTTCAAAATTCTGTGCTGACTATCGATACACATCGTGGATCTTTACCCACTGTACGGTAAGGCAACACCCACTATTTACGTGGCTGATAAAGGGAGAATAGAAGCTCTCCTTTTTAATTTTATCCCCCCAAAAACGGTATGATGTCATACAGTAAAGATGAGAATAACAAAGGGATGGCACAATGGCGCACTCACATACTCATACTTCCCCCGACCAGCCAAAAGATAATAATGCCCGTCGACTGCTGTTCGCCTTCTGCATTACAGCGGGGTTCATGCTGGTCGAAGTGGTAGGAGGGATACTTTCAGGCTCGCTGGCGCTGCTGGCGGATGCCGGACATATGCTCACTGATGCCGCAGCGCTGCTTTTTGCTCTGCTGGCCGTTCAATTTGCCCGTCGACCGCCGACCATCCGACACACTTTCGGCTGGCTGAGGCTCACGACGCTGGCCGCATTTGTGAACGCTATTGCATTGGTGGTGATCACGATTTTAATCGTCTGGGAAGCGATTGAGCGCTTCCATACGCCCCGTCCGGTCGCCGGCGGGATGATGATGGTCATCGCCGTTGCGGGTTTACTGGCTAACGTCCTCGCCTTCTGGGTTTTACATCGCGGCAGCGAAGAGAAAAACCTCAACGTTCGTGCTGCAGCACTGCATGTTATGGGCGATTTACTGGGCTCGGTCGGCGCGATCATTGCAGCACTGATCATTATCTGGACGGGCTGGACCCCTGCGGACCCTATTCTCTCTATTCTGGTTTCTGTTCTGGTGTTGCGTAGCGCCTGGCGCTTACTGAAAGACAGTGTGAATGAATTACTCGAGGGCGCGCCCCATGCGCTGGATATCGCCGCTCTACAGCGACATCTCAGCCGGGATATCCCCGAGGTTCGCAATGTACACCATGTTCACGTCTGGATGGTGGGTGAAAAACCGGTCATGACGCTGCATGTTCAGGTCGTCCCGCCGCACGATCACGATGCGTTGCTGGAACGCATTCAGCACTTTCTTATTCATCACTATCAGATTGAACACGCGACGATTCAGATGGAATATCAACCATGTAATGGGCCAGACTGTCACCTGTATGAGGGACTGTCCGGCCATTCACATCACCATCACTAATGGGAAAACGCGCGTGAACCACGTTCGCGCGCGCTGTTAATCCACATCCTGCTGCCGTTCAACGCGATCACAGTCAGAATCATGTATTCCAGCGACATGGCATACACCCCTTGCAGGGCAAAGATCACTACGCTGATGATGTTAATGATCACCCACAATAGCCAGTTCTCGACGTATTTGCGCGTCATCAGGATCATCGCCACAATCGATAGCACCATCATGCAGGAATCCCAAAACGGGAACGCATCCGGTTGCAATTCAGGTAATGCAACCTGTAATCCCAGTCCTTGCATGATAGTCACCGCAATACGGGTGAGAAACGCAAACACCGGGTCGATGTACACTGTCATCAGACCAATTGCCACCACACAAGCCGCCAGCCAGCCCAACGCTTTTGGCAACGGCAGCCAGCGAATTTTAAGTTCAGCCTCATGCTGGCTGGTTTGCCGGGACCAGGCGTACCAGCCATAGATATTGGCGGCAAAAAAGAACACCTGCAGCAACAAGCTGGCGTAAAGTTGGATCTGAAAGAAGATAATCGCAAACAGCGTGACGTTTATCAGACCAAAGAAGTAATTACTGATTTTCTCCATACTGGCGAGGCCAATACACAGTAACCCGGCGATAGTCCCCACCGCTTCAATCCACGACAGATCGTACCCGCCTGCACCGATTGGAATATGTACCAGAATGTTCTGCGTGCTAAAAAAATCCATCTTTTCCCCCAGAGCGAAACGCCGTAATTAAGCTCGTAGTGTAGCCGCAAATTCCAGCATGCGGTTTAACGGCAGCAATGCGCCTTCTCGCAGTGCGGCATCAACATGTATCTCATGAGCCACACCACCCTGCTCAAGTCCCTCAGCAATCGCTTTAAGGCCGTTCATTGCCATCCACGGACAGTGCGCACAGCTACGACACGTTGCACCTTCACCCGCTGTCGGGGCTTCAAGCAGCTCTTTATCCGGAACAGCTTGCTGCATTTTGTAAAAAATACCCCGATCGGTCGCCACAATCAGTTGCTTGTGCGGTAACGATTTAGCGGCGCTGATTAGCTGGCTGGTTGATCCCACCGCATCAGCCATATCAACGATAGACTGGGGAGATTCAGGGTGCACAAGTACGGCAGCGTCAGGGTACAGCCCTTTCATGCGTGTTAATGCCTGGGTTTTAAATTCATCATGAACGATACAGGCACCCTGCCAGCAGAGAACATCCGCCCCGGTCTGTTTTTGTACGTAATTACCCAGGTGCTTGTCAGGAGCCCAAATGATTTTTTCCCCCAAGCTATCAAGGTGTTCAATCAGTTCGACGGCAATGCTGGACGTCACGACCCAGTCCGCACGTGCTTTAACGGCGGCTGAAGTGTTGGCGTAAACCACGACAGTGCGATCCGGATGCGCATCGCAAAATGCGCTAAACGACTCAATCGGGCACCCCAGATCTAGTGAGCATTCAGCCTGTAAGGTTGGCATCAGTATGGTTTTTTCCGGGCTCAGAATTTTGGCTGTTTCGCCCATAAACCGGACTCCCGCAACCAGCAACGTAGAGGCAGGATGTTTTGATCCGAACCGCGCCATCTCCAGCGAGTCAGAGATACAGCCTCCGGTTTCTTCGGCCAACTGCTGTATTTCAGGATCGGTGTAATAGTGCGCAACCATGACGGCATCACGCTCTTTCAGCAGACGTTTAATTTTCTCTCGATAAAATTGCTTTTCATCCACACTCAACGGCGCAGGTTTTGGCGGAAACGGGTAGATTGCTGCTTCAGGATCAAACATCACGCTCATCTTGCTTTCTCGTTTTACTGGCTTAACGAAATAACCGAGTAGAAGCGTGACATACGCTATATTCGGTTAGAATTGTTTTGTATGCTAAACAAGATAGCGGATTGGTGTCGAAAAGTCACAAGAATTGCGAGTGATGAATGCCGGATGGCGACTGGCGTCTTATCCGGCCTACATGAGTCGTGCCGTCAGCAGCCCTGATAAGCGAAGCGCATCAGGCAAGCAGATTAGAATCTTATAAATCGCAAATAGCAAAAAGGCACCGCCAGCGCCCTCTTTTACACTGGTGGGGCGTGCAGGATGACTCGCTTCGCTCGCCCTCCGGGCCGTCGCCGTAAACGGCTCCGTTGTCTCACTACGTTCGACCCGAACCTGCTGCAGGTTCGAATCGTTAATTCTGTGCATAGCAAAAAGGCGCCTTTAGGGCGCCTTTTTACACTGGTGGGGCGTGCAGGATTCGAACCTGCGACCAATTGATTAAAAGTCAACTGCTCTACCAACTGAGCTAACGCCCCCATATGGGGTTTACTGCTTCAATTATTCAGGATGGTGGGTCGTGCAGGATTCGAACCTGCGACCAATTGATTAAAAGTCAACTGCTCTACCAACTGAGCTAACGACCCGCTCGGATGTCACCTGAAAAATTTTTTACTCGACACCAATATAAGAATTGGTGGGGCGTGCAGGATGACTCGACTTCGTCTCGCCCTAGCGGGCCGTTGCTAAAGCAACGTTATCCTTCACGTTTAACATCTGAGTACGATGTTAAAGTTGGTGGGGCGTGCAGGATTCGAACCTGCGACCAATTGATTAAAAGTCAACTGCTCTACCAACTGAGCTAACGCCCCGAGTGGTGGGTGATGACGGGATCGAACCGCCGACCCCCTCCTTGTAAGGGAGGTGCTCTCCCAGCTGAGCTAATCACCCGTTACTGCGCTGGATACTGCATTAAATGGTGGGTCGTGCAGGATTCGAACCTGCGACCAATTGATTAAAAGTCAACTGCTCTACCAACTGAGCTAACGACCCACTTTTGCGCTGCTTTTGGTTTGTTTGATATCCCTTGGCAACGGCGGCATATATTACTGATTTCAGATTTTAGCGCAACAAAAATTTCGATGTAAATAACTCAACTGCTTAGGAATCACACGACGCGACCAGAAATAACACGATTTCTGGTCGCATGGTGTGCATTACATCGCGCCAAGACGTTTTTGCGCTTGTTTCGCGCCATCAGTACCAGGGTATTTAGTGATAACCTGCTGATAAACGGCTTTCGCTTTTGCTGTGTCACCTTTGTCCTGCATGATGACGCCGACTTTATACATCGCGTCTGCAGCCTTCGGTGATTTGGGGAAGTTTTTAACTACGGATGCAAAATAGAACGCTGCATCATCTTTTTTACCCTTGTTGTAATTCAACTGACCGAGCCAGTAATTCGCATTTGGCAGGTAAGTAGAATCCGGGTACTTTTTGATGAAGTTCTGAAATGCAACGATCGCATCATCCTGACGGGATTTATCCTGTACCAGAGCGATTGCCGCATTGTAATCAGTATTCGCATCGCCAGTTTGCGCCGGAGCGCCTGACGAGGCTGCAGCACCCGCATCGGGTGCTGGGGTTGCCGCCCCACTCTGATCACCAGCCGCAGATTGCGCCGCAGGCGCGCTACCGCTGCCGAGATTATTCATCTGCAGCAATATCTGTTTTTGGCGTTCAACAACCTGATTCAGCTGGTACTGACTTTCCTGAATTTGACCACGCAGGGCATCAATATCGGACTGATTATCGGAGAGTTGTTGCTGGAGTTGGGTTAAAAGCTGACTGTGAGCGTTAGAAATACGCTCGAGTTGAGTGACGCGGTCTTCGACCGAGCCAGAGCCGACACTACTGATTGGCGCCTGAGCAAAAGCGGCCCAGGGGGCCGCTATGCCAACCAGTAACGACAGACTCAACAGGTGATGTCTGAAGTTACTGCTCATGCAATTCTCTTAGTAAACCAGTACGGCGCGACGGTTTTTGGCGTAAGCCGCTTCGTCATGACCCAGTACTGCAGGTTTTTCTTTACCGTAAGAAACGATGGAGATCTGGTCCGCAGAAACGCCTTTACCCTGCAGGTACATCTTAACGGCGTTAGCACGACGTTCACCCAGGGAGATGTTGTACTCAGGAGTACCACGTTCGTCCGCATGACCTTCTACGGTGACTTTGTAAGACGGGTTGCTACGCAGGAAGTTAGCGTGCGCATCCAGCATTGCAGCGAAGTCAGAACGGATATCGTACTTATCCAGATCGAAGTAAACGATGTTGTTCTGCTGCAGCTGTTGCATCTGCAGACGCGCTTGCTCTTCGGAGGACATGTTGCCGCTACCGTTTGCATCCATACCAGTGCCGGCACCCAGCATGCCTTCGCTGCCGTCATTGCTGGCGTTCTTGTTAGAAGAACATGCCGCAATAGCCATAACAGGCAGAGCAATCATCAGCCCTTTCAGCACTTTGTTCAGTTGCATTTCAATGATTCCTTTATTAATCAATTATTTATTATCACAGATACGGCGACCAGGCAGGGAATTTAACCTGTCCATCAGTTGCCGGAAGACGCGCTTTGAAACGCCCATCTGTAGAAACCAAATTCAGCACGGATCCCATCCCCTGAGAAGAGCTGTAGATTACCATAGTGCCGTTAGGTGCCAGACTTGGCGTTTCGTCCAGGAACGTTGACGACAGAACTTGTACGCCACCCGCTACCAGATCTTGTTTGGCAATGTGCTGCTGACCGTTCGCCGAGCTTACCATTACCATAAACTTACCGTCGCTGCTGACATCAGCATCCTGGTTTTGCGAACCTTCCCAGGTAATACGCTGCGGAGCACCGCCGTTGACGTTAACTTTATACACCTGCGGACGACCGGCCTGGTCAGACGTAAAGGCCAGGTTTTGGCTGTCCGGGAACCAGGTAGGTTCCGTGTTGTTGCTACGACCATCAGTGACCTGACGGATCTGACCGGAACCGATGTCCATAACGTACAGGTTCAGGCTACCGGTTTTAGACAAGGCAAACGCCAGTTTGCTGCCATCCGGAGAAAACGCAGGTGCACCATTGTGACGCGGGAACGAAGCAACCTGACGCACTGCGCCGTTGGACAACGTCTGAATAACCAGCGCTGAACGACCGCTTTCGAAGGTAACGTAGGCCAGTTTAGAACCGTCCGGAGACCACGCCGGAGACATCAACGGCTGCGGAGAGCGGTGAACGACAAACTGGTTGTAACCATCGTAGTCAGACACACGTAATTCGTACGGGAACTGACCACCGTTCGTCTGAACAACATACGCGATACGGGTACGGAATGCGCCCTTAATACCGGTCAGTTTTTCAAATACTTCGTCACTTGCAGTATGCCCCGCATAACGCAGCCACTGCTTGTTCACTTTATAGGTGTTCTGTGCCAGTACGGTACCTGGTGCGCCACCGGTATCAACCAGTTGATATGCAACGCTATAGGAACCATCCGGGTTTGGCGTAACCTGGCCTACCACGACGGCATCAATACCCAGAGCGGACCATGCAGCAGGCTGAACTTCAGCTGCAGTCCCCGGCTGCTGAGGCAGACGAGATCTGTCTAGTGGGTTAAATTTACCGCTGTTACGCAGGTCAGCACCTACGATACCACCGATATCTTCAGGTGCAGCGCCCGGCCCTGCCCACTGGAACGGGACAACACCAATCGGGCGTGCCGAGTCTACCCCTTGGGTGATCTCGATACGTACTTCTGCATGCAGCACTGCTGCCCACAGCATCAGAAAACCAAATGCTACTCGTAATGCCTGCTTCATCATATCTCCCTTATCTGGACGGAACGCCCACGATAATTTAGCAGAATGTTAACAAACTCAAATACACAAAACTACCAGTTAAACTATGCTCTATTGCGGAATAAATTTCACAACAAGCTGATTATTTTTAACTGCATTATAGACCGCATCATTTGGAGGCTTAGGTAAGCTAGCTAGTCTTGCCGCAGTCTTAGCTGCCGAACATAAAGCCTCGTCCCCCCCTTCAGATGTGATACCAATCAGCGAGCCATCAGGATTTAAATTCAATCTAAGAACACACTGCTTTCCGATGTATGACTTATAGTCATGGAAATTCCTAGATATTGCCCCCGTAATTTGGCTTGCATACCCATTAAGTTCCGCGCCAGTTGCCGCCCCAGCTGCAGAGGAGTTGCCTGAATTAGAACCACTCCCTTTTGATGGGTTCCCCGATTTCGGCGCATTCTTACCGGAGCTTAAGTCACCGAATAATTCGTCAACCCCCGAAGCGGCAGCCGCTTTTTCGGCGGCGGCTTTTTTCGCGGCGGCGGCTTTATCGGCTGCTGCTTTCTTATCGGCGGCGGCTTTCTCTGCAGCAGCTTTTTTATCTGCAGCGGCTTTCTCGGCGGCGGCTTTCTTCTCTGCAGCCGCTTTTTCAGCAGCGGCAGCTTTCGCGGCAGCCGCTTTTTCGGCAGCAGCAGCGGCTTTCTCAGCGGCAGCTTTTTCAGCCGCAGCTTGTTTAGCGGCTTCAGCCTGGGCTTTCTTCGCGGCGTCTGCGGCAGCCTTAGCGGCTTGTGCTTCGGCAACTTTCTTCGCATCAGCGGCGGCTTTAGCAGCTTCAGCTTCAGCTTTTTTCTGGGCATCAGCAGCGGCTTTCTTCGCAGCATCTGCCGCTTGTTTCGCCTGAGCATCTGCTTTGGCTTTCGCGTCTGCTGCAGCCTTCGCCGCAGCTTCTTCAGCCTGCTTCTGTTGCTCCTGTGCTTTCGCCGCAGCGGCTTCAGCCTGTTTCTGCTGTTCCGCCTGCTCGCGCACTTTTTCCTGCGCCGCTAAACGTTCTTTCTCCAGCTGTTTCAGACGCTCTTGCTCTGCCGCCTGCTTCTCACGAAGCTCCTCGGCCTGCTGCTGCGCCTGTTTCTCACGCTGTTCTTCTGCACGTTTCGCACTTGCCTGCTGTTGCTGCTGCCTGTCGTACTGTTGAACAACAGCACCAGGATCGACCATAACGGCGTCGATGGACGAGCCACCACCACCGCCGGCTGAAGCATCAATGTGCTCATCGAACGAACTCCAGATCAGTGCCGCAAATAAAATGACATGCAGCACCGCTGAAATAATTATCGCCCTTTTGAGCTTGTCGTTTTGTTCGGTTGCCTTTGACACTCTCGGTTCCCAAAAAACTGTTCGCCTGTTACGCGCTATCTTTCAAGCCAGGAATACGCAGACATCAGATTGGCTGCGTCATTAAGCCAACCGATTTCACGCCTGCACTGTGTAACAAGTTCAGCGCTTTAATTATTTCATCATAAGGCACGTCTTTCGCACCACCGATTAAAAAGACCGTTTTCGGGTTGGCCTGCAGACGGCTCTTCGCTTCCGCGATAACCTGCTCTGGTGGTAGTTGATCCATCCTGTCTTTTTCAACCACCACGCTGTATTGTCCAACACCGGAAACTTCAATAATGACCGGAGGTTCGTCGTTGCTACTGACGGCTTGCGACTCAGTCGCATCCGGCAGGTCGACTTCCACGCTCTGTGTAATGATTGGCGCTGTTGCCATAAAGATCAGCAGCAGGACCAGCAGTACGTCGAGCAACGGTACAATATTGATTTCGGACTTGAGTTCGCGACGACCTCGTCCACGCGTTCTGGCCATGGTTTACCCCTTGTTGCTCTCGCTAACGGTAAACGCCTGGCGGTGCAGAATCGCGGTGAACTCTTCCATAAAGTTGTCGTAATTCAGTTCCAGCTTGTTCACGCGCTGATTCAGTCGGTTGTAAGCCATAACCGCCGGGATTGCCGCAAACAGGCCAATGGCTGTTGCAATCAACGCTTCCGCGATACCCGGTGCAACCATTTGCAGGGTTGCCTGTTTTACCGCGCCCAGCGCGATAAATGCGTGCATGATCCCCCAAACGGTACCGAACAGACCAATGTATGGGCTGATGGAGCCGACGGTTCCCAGGAACGGAATATGCGTTTCCAGCGTTTCCAGTTCGCGGTTCATAGAGATACGCATCGCACGGGATGCCCCCTCAACAACCGCTTCCGGCGCGTGGCTATTTGCCCGATGCAGGCGCGCAAATTCTTTGAATCCACTGTAGAAAATTTGTTCCGAACCGGCCAGATTATCCCGGCGCCCCTGGCTTTCCTGGTACAAACGCGATAATTCGATACCAGACCAAAACTTATCTTCAAACGCTTCTGCTTCACGTGAGGCGGCATTCAAAATACGGGTCCGCTGGATGATAATGGCCCAGGATGCGATTGAGAAACCAATCAAAATCAACATGATAAGTTTAACCAGAAGGCTTGCCTTCAGGAACAAATCAAGGATATTCATGTCAGTCACTGCTTAAACTCCGCGACAATAGACTTGGGAAGCGCACGAGGCTTCATTTTGAGTGGATCAACGCAAACAATCAGAACTTCGGCTTCATTCAGCACGACGTTCTCTGCGTTGACAATGCGTTGCGTGAAAACCAATGAGGTGCCACGCATTGACGTAATTTCGGTTTGGACTTCGAGCATATCGTCGAGCCGGGCTGGCGCAAAATATTCCAGGATCATCTTGCGCACCACAAAGGCTACACGTTCTGCCAACAGCACCTGCTGACTGAAGTGATGATGACGCAGCATCTCTGTGCGTGCTCGCTCATAAAAAGCAACATAGCTGGCGTGGTAAACCACCCCACCGGCATCGGTGTCTTCATAATAGACACGAACCGGCCATCGAAATATATACTTATTCATTCTTACTGCCTCTTTGTTGGCTTCGTCCACTCACACCAGTCGCTTATCTTTGTAAACGCCTGGTGACTCGCGTTCTTGCCGCCGCGATGCATCAAGAATGTCGTTGTATATCGCGCTGTCTTCACTGTACATCCCGGTAGTGCTTTCAAACTTCGCTACTATACGCGCGGGAATGATGCTTTGGAATGGGGGAAAGTAAACGGAGAGTAAAAAATTATGGGCTTATGCAAGCCCATAAATATTTAAGGATGTTTCTTATTCAAAAGAAGAAGAAAATCAGACCAACAACGAGGACGATATCTGCGATAAGCGGGCAGAAGATGCCCTGCCAGTGCACCGCACGAGGACGAAATCCAACGCCATGAATGATGCCAGTGCAGACCGCCCACATCAGCAGGAAGCCATGCCAGATCTCAAGCTCACTGGTTTTGGCCGCGAAACGTGACGGATCCCAGAATATGCAACCAGCCAACACGATTGCCAGCACAAAGGAAAGCGCCCGCAAGGGGCGCTTATCCATCGCGTTGTATACCATCGCGATAATGTTGGTCATCAACTTTCTTCTTGTCCGGCTTTGCCTGATTCAACGTGCTCAAGCGCCAGTGCTGTGATTATCCCAAATGCACAGGCAAGAAGCGTTCCCAAAATCCATGCGAAATACCACATTTTTAGCTCCTTACTTAGTACAGAGAGTGGGTGTTGCTTTCAATATCTTCTTTAGTGATGCGACCGAACATCTTCCAGTAACACCAGCTGGTGTAGAGCAGAATAATCGGTACAAACACCGCCGCAACCCAGGTCATTAGGTTCAATGTTCTCTGGCTGGAGGTGGCATCCCACATAGTCAGACTTGCGTTCATCATGGTGCTGGACGGCATCACAAACGGGAACATTGCGATACCGGCAGTCAGGATGATGCAGGCTAACGTCAGTGAGGAGAAGATGAACGCCCAGGCCCCTTTCTCCATACGAGAAGTCAGAATGGTCAGCAGCGGCAGAACCACGCCCAACGCCGGAACCAGCCACAGGATAGGTGCATTGTTAAAGTTCACCATCCAGGCGCCTGCTTCACGCACCACTTCTTTGGTCATCGGGTTAGAGGCCGCGTGGTGATCCAGTGCGGAAGTCACAACATAACCATCAATCCCGTAAATAACCCAAACACCGGCCAGTGCGAAGCAAACCAGAGTCACCAGCGCCGCAACCTGTGAGGTGGTACGAGCACGCAGGTGTAGTTCACCTACGGTACGCATCTGCAGATAGGTTGCGCCCTGAGTGATGATCATCCCTACGCTCACAATCCCTGCCAGCAGACCAAACGGATTCAGCAACTGGAAGAAGTTACCGGTGTAGTACAAACGCATGTACTCATCCATGTGGAACGGAACACCTTGCAGCAGGTTGCCAAACGCAACGCCGATAACCAGCGGCGGAACGAAGCTACCAATGAAGATGCCCCAGTCCCACATGTTGCGCCAGCGCATATCTTCAATCTTGGAGCGGTAATCGAAACCGACCGGACGGAAGAACAATGACGCCAGTACCAGGATCATCGCCACGTAGAAACCGGAGAACGCAGCAGCGTACACCATCGGCCACGCAGCGAACAATGCGCCACCCGCGGTGATAAGCCATACCTGGTTACCGTCCCAGTGCGGGGCGATGGAGTTAATCATAATTCGACGCTCGGTATCATTACGACCGAGGAAACGGGTGAGCATGCCCACCCCCATGTCGAAGCCATCAGTGACCGCAAAACCAATCAGCAGAATGCCAACCAGCAGCCACCAGATAAAACGCAATACTTCATAATCGATCATTTGACGACTCCTGTCTTAGCGTGCCGGCTGAGTAGTCACAGTAGACTGCTCGTAGTGATAACGACCGGTTTTCAGGCTACTCGGCCCAAGGCGTGCGAACTTGAACATCAGGTACAGTTCAGCCACCAGGAACAGGGTATACAGGCCGCAAATCAACAGCATCGAGAAGATGAGATCACCCGCAGTCAGCGAAGAGTTCGCCACGGCTGTCGGTAACACTTCACCTATCGCCCACGGTTGACGGCCATATTCTGCGACAAACCAGCCAGATTCAATGGCAATCCACGGCAGCGGAATAGCATACAGCGCTGTGCGCAGCAGCCATTTTTTCTCGCCGATACGATTACGAATCACGGTCCAGAAGGACACAGCAATGATAGCCAGCATCAGGATGCCGCACGCCACCATAATACGGAATGCGAAGTACAGCGGCGCAACACGAGGAATAGAGTCTTTCGTGGCTTGCTGGATTTGCGCTTCAGTCGCATCAGTCACTTTATCTGTATAACGTTTCAGCAGCAGACCATATCCCAGATCTTTCTTCATGCTGTTGAACTGGTCGCGAACAGCCTGATCGGTAGAGCCTGCGCGCAGTTCTTCCAGCAGCTGATACGCTTTCATCCCGTTACGGATACGCTCTTCGTGCTGCACCATCAGATCTTTCAGACCAATGACCGGTGTATCAACAGAGCGGGTAGCGATGATGCCCAACGCATAAGGAATTTGAATCGCAAAATGGTTTTCCTGCGCATCCTGGTCCGGAATACCGAACAGCGTAAAGGATGCCGGTGCAGGTTGGGTTTCCCACTCGGCTTCAATAGCAGCAAGTTTGGTTTTCTGCACGTCGCCCATTTCGTAACCAGATTCATCACCCAGAACGATAACAGACAGAATGGCAGCCATACCAAAGCTGGCAGCGATAGCAAAAGAACGTTTAGCAAACGCGAAGTCACGGCCGCGCAGCATATAGTAGGAGCTGATACCCAGAACGAACATCGCGCCACAAACATAACCAGAAGCCACAGTGTGAACAAATTTCACCTGAGCAACCGGGTTGAGCACCAGTTCAGAGAAGCTCAGCATCTCCATACGCATGGTTTCAAAGTTGAAATCCGCAGCGATTGGGTTTTGCATCCAGCCGTTCGCAACCAGAATCCACAGTGCGGACAGGTTAGAACCCAGCGCCACCAGCCAGGTGACACACATATGCTGGACTTTACCCAAACGGTCCCAGCCGAAGAAGAACAGACCTACAAAGGTGGATTCGAGGAAGAAGGCCATCAAACCTTCAATCGCCAGCGGCGCACCGAAAATATCCCCGACATAGTGGGAATAGTAAGACCAGTTAGTCCCGAACTGGAACTCCATGGTCAGACCGGTTGCCACACCCAGAGCGAAGTTGATACCAAACAACTTGCCCCAGAACTTGGTCATATCTTTATAAATCTGTTTGCCGGAAAGGACGTAGACCGTTTCCATGATGGCCAACAAGAACGCCATACCGAGCGTCAGTGGCACAAACAGGAAGTGGTACATCGCGGTCAAGGCAAACTGTAAGCGCGACAGTTCGACTATATCTAACATCATGACTCCTTGCTCATCGCATGAAGACTCCGAGAGTGAACCCCGTTAGAAAGGGTCACACGCATGCCCCAATACAAATTTATTTGCTTCCTTCCCCCGCTGCTCTTTCTTCTCATTTGAAGAAAGGACAATGATGAAAAGTTACAAACATGTTAATAAAACACTCAAATTGATCCCGCAATTATATTACGCCGTAAAATCCTTACAATAAACAGGTTTTTATCGAGGTAAATTTGCATTTTTCGATAGTGATCAATTTATAGCTAATTTATCACTTTCAGACCAATTTGATCTGCAGCAATTTAACCTCATTTGGTGATGTTTACCAAGTTTTAAACATTGATTTAAATCAATTTTCAATTTTAATGTTAATAGTGTTTATCGCTAGTGCGACTAGTGAACACCATGTTAACGATATGTTTTTCAATGAGTAATTGCCGTTACTACAAATGATAGGATATTTATTTAAATCTACACGATCTTTTAACCAGTCGGCGGGACAAAATTATGGACAGATAAAGAGTCACTATTGCTGGGTAGCTCACAGTTTTTTGTTTAGCAAGTCCTGTAATCATTATTTAATACAAATTATTCATTTTAATTTTACTTATAATTAACACCGCGATGTAACTATCTCAACTGAAAGCGAAGCGGCAAACATTGACCGGTGCCCTGAGGCTTGGCGATCGCCCCGCAGAGACCCACCGTTTCGCTTAAAACATCACTATAAGTTATCACTCCCGCCACAACATCACCTCTACGCCAAAGAATAACTATATTACGAACAATTC